>JAPOIC010000273.1 GCA_029979145.1 Opitutaceae bacterium | reverse complement strand
CCGCTCTTGCGTGATGCAATTGCCCAGAAGTATTCGGAGCATTACGGTCTGCCCACCAAGGCCACGCAGGTTGTGGTGAGCCCGGGCGGCAAGTTCTCCTGCTACCTCACGATTCTGGCCGTTTGCTCGGAGGGCGACGAGGTTATCATTCCCGCGCCTTACTGGGTGAGCTATCCGGAAATGGTGAAATTGGCGGGGGCCACGCCGAAGGCCGTCCTCGCGACCGATGCCACGGGCTTCAAGCTCACGCCGGAAATGCTGACCGCCGCAATCACGCCGCGGACCAAGCTGGTGATCCTCAATTCCCCATCTAACCCGACCGGCGCGGTCTACACCCCCGCCGAGTTGGAGGCGCTCACGGCCGTCGCCGTGAAACACAACCTCTACATCATGTCGGATGAGATCTACGAACACCTGCTCTATGATGGCGCGCAGCACGTCTCGCCCGCGTCGTTCTCAGCCGAAGCGCGAGAACGCACGATCATCGTGTCCGGGTTCGCTAAGACGTTTTCAATGACCGGCTGGCGCTTGGGCACTATCGTCGCGCCGGCGCCGATCGCAAAGGCCGTCGGCGAGTTGCAGAGTCAGATGACCTCCAACGCCACGACCTTTGCGCAATGGGGCGCCCTCGCGGCTTATACCGAAAAGGAGAAGACGCAGACGGCGCTCGACGAGATGCTCGTGGCCTTTGATCGCCGCCGGAAGTTTTTGCACACCGAGTTGAACAAGATTCCAGGAGTCAGCTGCGTGCTTTCGCAGGGTGCGTTCTATCTCTTCCCGAATATTTCGAGCTTCGGTTTGGATGACTTGGTGTTCTGCGAGCGGTTGCTCGACGAGCAGAAGGTTGCCGCGGTGCATGGTTCGGCTTTCGGCGCGCAGGGATTCATGCGCATCAGCTACGCCACCTCGGACGAGATTCTGGCCAAGGGCGTCGAACGCCTCGCCAAGTTCTGCGCCTCGCTTTGACTGGCCGCCGTCATGCCCACCGATCGACGCCCGCTGTGGTTCGTGCTGCTGCTGGCCCCGGTCGTCGCTTGGTCATGGGTCAGTCCGCACGACCGCATCACGTGGTGGCTTGAATCCGTCCCGGCGCTGGTCGGCGTGATCCTGATTCTGACCCTCCGGCGTCGGTTCCCGCTCAGCTCCCTGTTGCTGGTGCTGGTTTGGCTGCACAGTATCATCCTGTTGATTGGCGCTCACTACACCTATGCCGAGGTCCCGCTGGGCGACTGGATGCGCGAGCTCACCGGTGGAACGCGCAACGACTACGACAAGCTCGGGCATTTCTTCCAAGGGTTCATGCCCGCCCTGCTGACGAGGGAGTTACTGCTCCGCACCTCGCCGCTGGGCACGGCGGATTGGCAGCCGGTCAGCCGATGGCTGCCTTTCGTCTGCGGCAGCGTCCCCTTGGCTTTCAGTGCGTTCTACGAGATGTTGGAGTGGTGGGCGGCCGTGCTGGGAGGTGAGGGCGCGGACGCATTCCTTGGCACCCAAGGGTATGTGTGGGACACGCAAAGCGACATGTTTCTCGCTCTGATCGGGGCGATGGTCGCCCTTGCCGGTTTTGCGCGTTGGCATGATCGCAGCCTGGTGCGTCTGCGCACGCGGTAGATTCAGTCGGACGGACATGGCGCGCGCCGGAACTGAGTCAGTCGAGCATCAACGACTGAAGTATTTGGCCTTGGCGTGGGCACGGCGGCGGCGATTGATCCTGGGGGCAACCGAGGTGCGGCTGCCGCGATCTGGATATCGAGCCGATGCGGCGGCGACCACGCCGCGGGTGCTCGCCGACAACGCGTTGACCGCGGTATTTGAGTGCAAGGTTTCCCGGGCTGATTTTCTGCGCGACAGCGCCCCGGAAGCCCGCACGGCCCAGACGGTGAAGCGGCTTGACCGTCGGTTGCGCGAGTTGCGGGACCTGATCGCCGGACATCGTCCCGATCTGCGCCGGGGCGAAGAACTGTTTCCTGAATTCGATGCCTACGATCTGCGTGGGGTGAAGCACGAAACCCACGACCGTCTGACCGCGGAACTGCGACAGGCGCAGCACAAGTTGCACGATGGAACCAAGTTCGGGAAATTGGTCCGGTGGAGCGCCGCGAGCCTGCTCTTTCTGGTGGTGCCACGCGGTCTGGTGTCCAGTGGCGAAGTGCCTGAAGGCTGGGGCGTGCTCGAGGCGAACGGTGACGAATTGGTCGTGACGGTGAAACCGGTGTTGCACGCGACCACTACAGCGGAACGCGTGGCGTTGCTTGAGCGCATCGCGGCGGCCGGCAATCGGGGCTGGCAAGGTCGCTCATACCCTCAGATGCCGGCCAAAATGGCGTTGAGCGTGGCGCTCGGGCGCATGGCCTTGTCGCCGAGGGCGTCGTCCGGCTGGTAGTAGCCGCCGACGTCCGCGGGCTTGCCCTGAACGCTGATGAGTTCATCGACGATCGCCTTTTCCGCGGCGGCGAGCTTCTCGGCCACGGGAGCGAAGGTCGCGGCGAGCGCGGCGTCAGACTTTTGGGCCGCGAGGGCCTGCGCCCAGTAGAGCGCGAGGTAGAAGTGCTAGCCGCGGTTGTCGATG
>JAPOIC010000227.1 GCA_029979145.1 Opitutaceae bacterium | reverse complement strand
GGTGCTCGATTCCCTCGGCATCCCGGCAGTCCAGGGTATCCTCTTCGACCTCGGCGTTTCGTCGTTCCAACTCGATGACGCGGCCCGCGGCTTTTCCTTTCGCAGCGACGCTCCGGCCGACATGCGCATGGACCCGCGCCGCGGCGTGCCGGCTTCGCAATGGCTCGAGACCGCCACCGAGGCGATGCTCATCCACGCAGTGCGCGACTTTGGTGAGGAGCAATGCTGGCGCCGGGTGGTGTCGGCTTTGATCGCCGCCCGCGGCACCGGCGCCCTCGCGCGCACGGCCTCGCTGGCCGATGTGATTGCCGACGCGATCCCGGCCCGGGTGCGCCACACGCAGAAGATTCATCCGGCCACGCGCGCCTTCCAAGGCATCCGCATCGCCGTCAACGACGAGATCGGCGCGATCGAGCGCGCATTGCCCGCGGCCTTCGAACGACTCGTGTCCGGCGGCGTGCTCGCGGTCATCAGCTTTCATTCCCTCGAGGACCGGCCGGTGAAGCAGTATTTCCGCCGCGTCTGCGGCCAGCCGGAGTCCGTCGACGACTCGCGCCCGCAGGACCTGCGCGTGCGCCTCGCCGAGCCGCTCACCCGCAAGCCCCTCGTCGCAGGCGAGGGGGAGCTCGCCGCCAATCCCCGCAGCCGTTCCGCCAAACTCCGCGCCGTGCGCAAACTCTGACCCTGATCCGCGATGAAAAAGGACACCCAAGCCTTCGTGAACCAACTCCTCGTCTATACGCTGGTCATGTTCTGCTTCAGCGGATCGATCGGCCTCGGCACCGTGTGGATGCGCCACCAGATCTCGCTCTCCGCCAACACCGCCAAGGTGCTGGAGGCCAAGCTCACCGAGACCGAGCGCCGGATCAACGAGACCCGCGCCGCCGTCGAGCGCGCGCAGGACCCCGCCATGCTCAAGCTGCTGAACGACCAGTGGCGCCTGGGCCTGGTCCCGCCCGAGCCGCAGAAGACGGCGACGATTGACGTCGACCCGGTCATGCGGCTCGCCGCCAAGCACAACCGCGGCCTGTTCACCGACGGGCCTTCAACCGTGGCCTTCCAAGTGGCGCTGCGGCGCTGAACCCAAATGTCCCGGGGTTTTGCATCCAACTACCGCATTTTCCTGCTGTCCTCCTGCGTCTTCCTGGCCCTCGCCGGGATCGGCACGCGGCTGGTCTTTCTGCATGTCCTCGATCGCGGCGAACTGCTCGGCTACATCGAGCAGGTGCGCCGTCAGGTGATCGTTGAGCCCGCGCGCCGCGGCAACATCTACGACTCGCGCCAGCACCTCCTCGCGGCCAACCAGTCCATGTATAACATGGGCGTGGATCCGCAGGTGCTCCGGACTGAGGACCGCGCCAAGTGGCCGGAGCTCGCCCGTCTGCTCAATCTGCCGCTCGCCAAACTGGAGCGGATCATGACCACCACCACCCGCCGCGTGCGCGTGAAGACGCCTGCGGACGCAGCCGCGGGCGCCGGAGTGGTCCTGCGGCTGGACGCGCCGGTGGTCAATGCCGCTGAAACCGAGTCCGACGAAGAAGGGGAGGACGACGTCATTCTCGCCGACGATGGGACGACCACCGAGGAAAAGGCCGTGCGCTGGGCCAAGCTGCGCGAAGATCTCGACGAGGCCACCTACGAGCAGGTCAATGCCCTCGGCATCAAGGGCGTCTACGGCAACCGCGTCTACCGGCGGGTCTACCCGCACAACTCACTGGCCTCGCACCTCGTCGGCTACGTCAACAAGGCCGGAGCCGCCGCCGCGGGCGTCGAGAGCTACGCCGACTTCTACCTGCGCGGACAGGACGGCTGGCGCGAAGGCGAGCGCGATGGCCGCCGCCGCGAGCTGGCTCAGTTCCGCACGCGCGAAGTGCAGCCGGTCGACGGCTTCAACGTGATCCTGTCCACCGACATCATCATCCAGCACATGGTCGAGGAGGAGCTGGAGGCCCTCGCCCGCAAGTTCAAGCCGGACAAGGCCACCATCATCGTGAGCGACGCCCGCACGGGCTTCATCCTGGCGATGGGCAACTACCCGAATTTCAACCTCAACGAATTCAACAAGGCGCCGCTGGACGTGCAGCGCAATTTCGCGATCACCGACCAGCTCGACCCCGGCTCCACCTTCAAGATTGTGCCCGCCGCCGGTGCGCTGAACGAGGGTCTCGTCCGCCCGAACACCCGCTTCGACTGTTCGCTCGAGTCGATTGAATACCGCGGCGCCGTCCGCCGGTTCATGCCCGACGACCATAAATACGATCACTTGCTCACGGTCTCGGAGATCATCAGCCGGTCGAGCAACATTGGCGCCGCCCAGCTGGGCATGCTGCTCGGCGAGCAGCGGCTGCACGACTACGCCCGCAAATTTGGCTTTGGTGAAAAGTCGGGCTTCCCGTTCGGCGGTGAAATCTCCGGCCTGCTCAACCCGGTGGAGCGGTGGAGCGGCATCGACATCACCCGCATTCCCGCCGGGTATTCCATCTCCGCGACCCCGCTGCAGATTCACTACGCGATGGGCGTCATTGCCAGCGGCGGCGAACTCCACCGGCCGCAGATCATCCGCCAGATCCGCGATTCATCGGGCGAGGTGGTCTACAGCTTCGATACCGCCGTGCGCCGCCGCGTGGTCAGCCGCGAGGTGGCGGCGCAGGTTGCGACCATGCTGCAGGGTGTCGCGCGTCCCGGCGGCACCGCGGTCGAGGCGGCCATTCCCGGCTACGAGGTCGCGGGCAAGACCGGCACGGCACAAAAACTCATCAACGGTGCCTACTCGAAGCGTCACCACGTGGGTTCCTTCGTGGGCTTTTTCCCGGCAAGCCGCCCGGAGGTCGTGATTTCCGTCATCGTCGACAATGCCAAGGTCCCCGGCGGCAGTGCCTACGGCCGCGTGGTCGGCGCCCCCTCTTTCAAAAAGATCGGCGAACAGCTGATCCAGTATCTCGACATCAAGCCGCCTTACGAACCCGGGCAAAAATCCCTGTTCGCCATGAAAGGAAACCCGCAGTGATCGGCTACCTGACCCAAGACTATCCCCTTATCCATGCCTTCTCGCCGCGCCCCGTGCGCCGCACCCGCCGCGAGACCCAGCTCCGCAACCGCGTCTTTAAAATGGCTCCGAAACTTTCCGATTTTTTTCAGCCCGATGAAATCCAGGCACTGAAGGGTTCGCTCGACCGGCCGATCTCCGGCCTCGTGATGGACAGCCGCCGCGTGGTGCCCGGCACGCTCTTTTTTGCGCTCCCCGGCCGCCGCACGGATGGCGCCGGCTTCGTCGACGAGGCGATTTCCCGCGGCGCGGTCGCCGTGGTCACCAACAAGCTTCCCGCCGCCACGCCCGCCAAGGTGACCTTTGTGCAGGTCGCCGAACCGCGCGCGACGCTGGCCCGCGTGGCGCAGCGCTACTACAAGTTTCCCGATCGGGACCTCGAGGTCGTCGGCGTCACCGGCACCAACGGCAAGACCACCACGGCGCACCTGATCCGCGCGTGCCTGCAGGCGGACCGCCGCCAGGTCGGCCTGCTCGGCACGATCGCGTACGAGTTCGGCGGGCGCAGGATCCCCGCGGCCAACACGACGCCCGACCCCGTGC
>JAPOIC010000194.1 GCA_029979145.1 Opitutaceae bacterium | reverse complement strand
TTCCACAACACCTGGCGCAGGTGACTGCGATCCATCCGCACCACGAGGTTTTCAGGGATGTTGCCGATCGTGAACTCACCCTCCTGCAATTCGAGGGTGATGCCGCACCCGTCATCGCCGCGCTGTCCGAGAGCGGCCTCGCGAAGAAGAGCACCTTCATCAAGCTCCCCGCGCAGGTGCGGGGCGCGAAGCCCAAATATGAGACGCCGCCCAACCTGCCCGAAAGCATGAGCTGGCAGGACATCACCGCCGAGGCCGACTTCCTCATCTTCGTCAACGCCGAGGGCAAGGTGGAGTGCCTCTACTGCTACAAGCAGACGCACCGCATTTACGCCCTGGCGGTGGCCCGCGCCATTCTCAAGTGGCGCTTCGATGTGGCCAAGGCCGGCGAGACCGCCCTGCCCGTGCTCTACCACCACTCGGCCAAGTTCTCCGGTGCGCTTCGTCCCATTCGCAACGACAAGTCGAATGAGACGAACAACATCGGCGACCCCACTAACACGCCGATGCCGCAGACGGCGGCGGGCGATTAACGGGGCCGCCGCCGGCCCCACCCCCACATCCCGAGCGCGTAGGCCGCCCCCGCCAAGTGGGCGCTGGTGGCCACGCGAACTTCCGGATCGTCGAACCGGATCATGCCGCCGCCGGTGCCTCCGGCCGTGATCTCAAAAACGATTTCGCCGACGTAAATCACCAGCACCGCCGGCCAAAACCAATCGCGCCAGTCGCGCTGCCAACCTTGCAACGCGAGATAAAGCAGCAACCCCAGGTTGACCGCGCTCAGGCCGCCGTAGCGCGCCATCGTCGGATCCAGGCTCATGAGCACCAACCCGATGAACGGCGGCATGACCACCAGTGCGGTCAGCACCAGGTGCCGATGCGGGCGCTCCAGCATGGCCCCAAGAATCAGAAACAACCCGGCGTCGGCGACGAAATGCGGCCAGCCAAAATGCACCAAATGCCCGGACCACAGCCGCCACCACGCGCCGTCCATCACCGCCGCCCGGTCGTAAAGCCACGCCTCGCGCCAGGCGGGTTGAAGTTGCACGAGCAATGCCACCGCCGCCACCCCGAGGAAAATCCACGGGGTCCGGGCGCGCCAATCAGCCGGAAGCAGCATGGTTCGTCACCGCCGTCCCCACCAACGGCGCAGGCCCGCCGCAGCCCCCAAGGCGGCGACAAACCAAATACTCGGCGCACCACCGCCACCCCCGCCGCCACCGGACGAAGATCCCGTCGAGGGCGTGGTCGTGCCGCCCGTTGACCCCGAAGAGCCACCGGAGCTGGTCGAACCCGCCGTGAGCACGAGCGTGGTCACGACGCCAGCGGAAGTGACTTTGCGAATCGCGGCATTGCCCGTGTCGGCCACATAGACGTTGCCGCTGCCGTCCACGGTCACGGCCCGCGGCTGGTTCAACCACGCGCCCGTGCCGGTGCCGTCCTTCAAACCACCGATGGTGGAAAGCCCCGCGAGCGTAGTCACTTGTCCGGACGGCGTGATCTTGCGCACCGCGGAGTTGCCGGTGTCGGCGACATAAATGTTGCCAGCACTGTCGGTCGCCAGGCCCTGCGGTTGGTTGAACAAGGCGCCGGAACCGGTGCCGTCCTGCCAGCCGCTTACACCGACCACGCCGGCGAGCGTCGTGACCACTCCACCGGAAGTGACCTTGCGAATCAGGTTATTGGTCGTGTCGGCCACATAGACGTTGCCGGACCCGTCGACGGCGATGCCGCTTGGATAATTGAACCGTGCACCGCCGCCCGTGCCATCAGCGGACCCGGAGGAACCCGCCGAGCCGGCAAGCGTGGAGACGTTGTTGCTGGCATCCAGCGCGCGCACCACATGATTGGTCGCGTCGGCAATGTAAACCGCGCCGCCGGAATTCTGGCCCAAACCGATGGGCAGTCGAAAGGTCGCCGCGATGCCGGCACCGTCCGCCCCGCCGCGCAAGGTCGTGGATCCCGCCGGCGTAGTCACCACGCCCGCTGCCGTAATGCGCCGGATCGTGGCGTTGGCCGTGTCGGCCACGGTCAGGACCGCGCCGCTCGTGCTCGCGACGCCGGCTGGCTGGTTGAAACGTGCCGCGGTGCCGGTGCCATCGGTCGTGCCGGCACTCCCGCTGCCACCGGCCACCGTCGTGACCGTGCCGGCGGTATCCACTTTCTGGATCAAGTGCGTGGAGCTGTCGGCCACATAAAGGTTGCCGGAACCGTCGATCGCAATCGCCACCGGAAACGGAATCACCACCGCGGAAACGGTGAGCGTGATCGCCGTGCCCGTGACGGTGCCGCCACTGCTCGTGACGGTGTAGCGGTAACGCGCGTTGTTCAGGCTCGTGCCGGCCGAGGTGATCGTAAGCGTCGCCGTGCCGGTGCCGCTGTAGGTGCCGCTGTCGGCAAGATCCGACCAGGTGGAGCCGCCATTGGTCGACAACTGCCAGCGGTAGGACCCGGTCAGCGTGGGCGCCACCAACGACACGTCATGGCCGCTCGTCACCACCTGCGCCGACAATTCCGGTGTGAAGACCGACAGCACCGCCGTGGCACTGGTCAAGGATCCCGCGGCGTTGGTCACGGTGACGGCGTAGTTGCCGGCGCTGCCCGAGGCGACCGAGGCAATCGTGTAGGTCGCGGCGGTGGCGCCACTGATCGCGGTGCCGTTGAAATACCATTGGTAACCCGTCGGGCTGTTGCCGGCCTCAACCGTGAACGAAACCGCACCGCCCACGGGAGCGGAGCGGCTCAGCGGCTGCGTGGTGATCGTCGGCAAGCCGCTGCCGCCGCCGGATGAAGCGCCCAGGGAAAGCGCAAGCACCACCTGGCCGTAGTAGCTGTTCCAGCCGTCGACCGCGAAATAGTAGGTCGTGCCCGCCACCGCCTCGAACGAAAGCTTGCTGCTGCGGATCACGCCACTCTCCTCGTCGTCGTTCGACGTGATGCGCGTGAGCGAACCGACGGCGCTGCCGGTGTAAACGCCAACCACCGTGTCAAAGTTGCTCCCCAACGTCGTGACGTTCGCGGTCACGTTGCTCGGCGCGACCCAGCGCCACCAGATTGAGTGCGCGGGGGTCTCACCGTCGTGCGTGGGCTCGCCGGACTGCGCAGTGCCGCCGATGGTGGCGCCCGTGACCTGCGCGGCGCCACTGTTCAGCGCGATCAGGGTGGCATTGGCAAAATTGTCGTTGGCCGGACTGGCACCCGGGGCGCCGTAAAGATACTGGGCGCCCGCGATGTCGTCGGAACTCAGGGTCTCCAGGTTGCCCACGGTGCTGTTCATGATCGCGGCGACACTTTGCGCCGGCTCGGCTTCGTCGGGGTGCAGGAGACTGAGCACGTGCCCAAGCTCATGCAGCGCCACGCGCCGGATGTCTTCGGGGTTCGACCGGAGGTTGCCGCGGTAGGAATTCCAATTGTAGGCCGTGTTGAAAACGATGTCGCCCTCGGTCTTCCGGTTGCCCACGCGGTAGGTCAGCGTCACGGCCAGGGTGCGCTCGGGGAAATCCTCGTCGTCCGCCTTGCTGTCCATGGCGATCTCATTGAGGTCATTGCCCGTGGCGTAGGTCGTGCCGGCCACGACCGAGCCCGACAGCTGGACCACGCCCATCTGGCTGTTCCACATCTCCATCGCCGCCAGCACGGGCGTGGCGTAGCTCGTGCTCCCGTCGATCAGGGTGACGGACGGCGCGGGCAGCTTGATTCGCACCGGGATGCTGCCGGGATCCCACACCACCACGTAAATCTTGCTGCTGTCTTTGTAGGTGTTGTAAGCCGGCGAAGACAGCGTCACGGCCAGGCCCAGCACCAAGGCGAGGGAAACGCGCAGGAATTTACTTGGTGTCATCGACGTGAATTCCTTGGCGACGGCGCGCGGTTTTGATTTCGAGGGCAAATTCGTCGGGCGACAGCGCCTGGGCCAGGTTGCGACTGGCCTTCACCGCCGCGGCTGCGGGTGCGTCGAGCAGCGGTTGAGCCACCTCGTCCACACTCTCCAGCGGGACGTCGTTGCCACGCGCCACGTAGCGGCGCTTGGTGTCGGCATCGGTGCGAATCAGGTATTGCCCGTAGGTCATCGCAAAGAGCGGGCTGAACGCCCGGCCGTTGCCCTTCACAAAGAGAATGCTCTCGTCGCCCACGTTGAACACCGGGGCGCCGTCGACGATCAACTCCTCGTCACCCACGCGCCCGCCAAGGCACACCAACACGAGGTCGGCCGGCGGCTCGCCCGCGATCACCTCGAGCACGTCGACCTTGACGCGCGTGACGATCTTGCGGCCAGTGGCGCTGGGCACGAGTTCAGCAGTCGTTTCGGTCACACGCGCGCGAATCACATAATCGGATCCGGCGGCCAGGGCATCAAAGTCCGGCGGGGCAATCACAGTGGCGGGCGCGCGCAGCGGCCAGCCTAAGGCGAGGAGGACCAAGAGAAAGACGG
>JAPOIC010000214.1 GCA_029979145.1 Opitutaceae bacterium | reverse complement strand
TCGTTCTGGACCGCCATCGCCATCGGCATGCTGCTGCTGGTGATGATCCACCACATCTTTGACGCGTCCTGGTCGGTCGTGCTTCGCCGCCAGTATGAACACGGTCTTTCCGCCTTCAAGTGGCTGGCCCTGCTGTTCTCGCCGCTGATCCTCGTCACCTGGCTCAAGCCCGGCTTGGTCTGGAAGTGGACGAATCTCGATTACTCGCTCCACGGCCACGGCACGGTGGGGGAGGACGTCCTCTACATCAAGAAGGCCGGCTTCCTCAACCCGACCATGCTCACGGTCATGACGATCGTGTTTTTCCTGATGTGGATGTGGCTCTCCGCGCGCCTGCGCAAGGCCTCGTTCAGCCAGGACGCCGACGGCAACGCCGGCTGGACCCACATGAACCGCGCGACCGCGGCCTTCGGCATTCCGATCGCGGCCCTTACGCTCACCGGCGGCGCCATCTACTGGCTGAAGAGCCTCGAGTATCACTGGTTCTCCACGATGTATGGCGTGTGGTTCTTCGCCAACTGCGTGCGCGGCGCCCTAAGTGTCGGCATCATCATGACGCTCTGGCTCTATGTCCGCGGCGACTACAAGGGCATCCTCAATAAGAATCACCTGCACAGCATCGGCCAGCTGATGCTCGCGTTCACGGTGTTCTGGGCCTACGTCACCTTCTCCCAATATTTCCTGATCTGGAATGCCAACGTGCCGGAGGAAACCTTTTGGTATAACCTCCGCGAAATTAACAACAGCGACGGCCAGCCCAACCAGTGGAAGTGGGTCGGCATGACCCTGCTGTTCGGCCACTTCTTCCTGCCGTTCTTCGCGCTTTTGTCGTATCGCTTCAAGGTCACGCCCGCCGCGATCAAGCGCATCGCCTACTGGATCCTCGCGATCATCCTCCTCGATCTTTGCTACAACGTGCTGCCGGCCCTCAAGGACGCGCACGGCGACCCGAAGCCGTTCTTCTCGCTGGGCCTCCTCTGGACGCTCACCGCGGTCGTCGGCGTCGGCGGCATCTGCGTCTGGGCCTACCTGAAGAGCTTCCCGACGGCCAAGCTGATCCCGATCCGCGACCCTCGCATCAAGGAGTGCCTGACCCACCATGAGTAATTCCGCCTCCCGTCCCGCTTCCGTGATCTCCATTCTGGCGATCGCCTGCTGCTTCGGCCTGTTCCTGCTGCTGGTCTACTTGGCCTACCTGCCGAACCAGACCGGCCCCTACGAGCAGATCGGCACCTACACGCCGGCCGAGCGCTCCGAGAAGCTCGCCGAGCTTCGCGCCAACGAGGCCAAGCACGCCTCTAGCTACGCTTGGATCGACCAGTCCGCGGGCGTTGTGCAACTGCCGATCGAGCGCGCGATGGAACTGACTGTCCAGCGCTACCAACGGAACTAACCGCGAGTCCCTTTTGCAATGACCACAACCCTGCAAGACCCGGCCGCAGAAGTCAGCGATGTCGATCGCTCGGCCCGTTGCTCCCTCTCTTTCCTCATCGTCTCAGCTCTGGGCTGGCTGGTGCTGGGCGGCATTCTGGCGCTGCTCAACCTCATCCAGACATACACCCCGACCTTCCTCGCGGACTGCGCCTGGTTCAGCTTCGGCCGCCTGCAGGCCCTGCAAGAAACGGCGCTGCTCTACGGTTGGACGGTCAATGCCGGTCTGGCCACGGGCCTCTGGCTTTTGATCCGCCTCGGCGGCGTGCCGCTGCGCGGTGCCAACTACGTCACCTTCGGCGCGCTGTTCTGGAACATCGGACTGACGCTCGGCTTGGCCTGCATCGCGGTGGGGGAGATGACCTCTTTCTCGCTGCTTCAGCTGCCGGCCTATGTTCAACCCGTGATGCTGGTCGCATTTGCCGCTTGCGGCGCCCCCGGCGTCCTCGCCTGGACCGGCCGCCGTGCCGAGACGACCTATGCAACCCAGTGGTATGTCGTCGCCGCGCTCTTCCTCTTTCCGTGGTTCTTCTCGGTCGCCCAAATGATGCTGCTGTTCTCCCCGGTGCGCGGCGTGCTGCAAAGCGTGGTCGCGGCTTGGTATGGCCAGAACTTCCCCAGCCTGCTGTTGGCCCCGATTGCGATCGCGGTGCTCTATTACCTCTTGCCCAAGATCAAGGGCCAGCTGCTGCCGGCCTATGACTTTGGGATTTACGGCTTTTGGTCCTTGGTGCTCTTCGGCAGCTGGATCGGTGGACGTCACCTGATCGGTGGTCCGGTTCCGGCTTGGATCCCGACGGTCGCCATCGCCGCGGCGGCGATGCTTTTGTTCCATCACATGATCGTGGCGCTGAACCTGCGCGGGCTCTTTTCGCCCGGTGGCAGCGTGGTCCTTAAGTTCGCATCGGCCGGCTTTGTGGCCTACTTGCTGACGGGCATCGGCGACGCGGTGTTCGCGATGCGCGGCCCGGCATCGGTCACGCACTTCACGTTTTTTGCCCAGGCTCAGCTGCAACTCGCGCTGGCCTCGTTCTCGCTGATCATCTTTGCGGCGATCTACTACCTCGCCCCACGCTTGTTCGGTGCGGCTTGGCCCTCGGCCGGTCTCGTCCGCGCGCACTACCTAGCCTCGTTGCTCGGGTTCACCGTGCTGATCGCCTGCCTCGCGATCGCGGGCTGGCGCCAAGGTGTCGCCCTCGGCAATCCGGAGGTCGCGTTCTCGGCCATCGCCGCGCAGACCAAACCTTGGCTGCAAGTAGCCACCGCCGCGCAGGCGCTGCTGGTCTTCGGTAATCTTGCGCTTCTGCTGCATTTCGTCCGGCTCACGCTGACCCGGCCCGCCGCGGACGCGTCCGCGCAATTCCGCCAGCCTCCGGCTTTGGAGGCATCCGCGTCATGAAAAACGGTTTCTTGTTCTTCTTCGGGCTTTTCCTCGCGCTCGGGCTCTCGTGGGCCGGCCTCGTGTTGGGCACCAACGCCCAGCTCGGCGACCTGAAGCCGCATTACGATGACCTCGAGGGCAAGGCCTTCCCGCTGCGCGCCAGTGGCGTCGCTGCCCGCGGCCAGCTCGTTTATCAAGACCTCGGTTGCGCCTCGTGTCACACCCAGCAAGTCCGTCGTCCGGACTACGGTGCCGATCAGGCGCGCGGGTGGGGTGACCGTCAGAGCGTGGCCCGCGACTATGTCCAGCAGGGCCGTCCGCTGCTCGGCAACAGCCGCGTGGGTCCGGATCTCGCCAACTTCGGCGTGCGCGCCGAGGCTGCTGGCAAGACTGCCACCGACCTGCTCGTTGATCTCTACAACGGCAGCGAAGGCATGCCGGCCTACCGGTTCCTCTTCGAGACCCGCGAGATCGTCGGTGAATCCTCCGCCAAGGCGCTCGTGGGCGCGGCTCCGGCCGGCTACGAAGTGGTCCCGACCGAGCGCGCCGAGAGCCTGGCCGCCTACCTCTTGAGCTTGAAACAAACCTATGCATTTGCCGAGGCCCACCCCTACGAGGCTGAGGCCGGCAAGGAAGGAGCCCACGAATGAGCGCTGATCCCTCCAAAGATCCCCGCCTGGAGCAGGCGGCGGCCACGGATGAAAGTCTGGTTTCCGCCCACGACAAGGCGGCGGCCGGAGCTCCGGACACCAACGGTCACTACCGGCTGCTTCCGCTGTTGCTGCTATTTGCGTTCTCCGGCCTGATTTTCTACGCCGGCACTTACCTCAACCGTTACTCCGGTCACTTCAGCGCGGACATCTTTGATGAGCGTCAGTTGCCCGGCAGCGGCGAGGTGCAGGCGGTTCAGATCGACCCTGTCGTGCTCGGCCAAAAGCAATACGCCTTGGCCTGCGTCACCTGTCACATGCCGAACGGTCAAGGATTACCCGGCGTCTATCCGCCGCTGGCGGATTCGGAATGGG
>JAPOIC010000106.1 GCA_029979145.1 Opitutaceae bacterium | reverse complement strand
CGTCGGGGTGAAACGTTTGTCACTCGGAAAATTACGAGAGGCCTGGCGCGTATCGATGCCGGGCTCGACGACTGTCTCTATATGGGCAATCTCGACTCCCTTCGCGACTGGGGCCATGCTCGCGATTACGTCGAAATGCAGTGGTTGATGCTGCAGCAGGAGCAGCCCGAGGATTTCGTGATTGCCACAGGCCGCCAGGAGAGCGTGCGTCGCTTCATTGAGCTGACGGCGCAGCAGCTCGGCTGGGGCCCTATGCAGTGGGATGGCGAGGGCACAAGTGAAGTTGGCCTCCGCGGCGATACCGCCAACCCCTTTTCTTGGCGTATGAGTACTTAACCCGGCCCCGGCAGCATGGGCTTGTCTCACTCGCTGTCGGCCGCCTTGCTCGCGGTGTCTTGAACCCCGGCCCCGCCCCCAGACCGGCCTCCGCGCCACCTATCACTCCCGGCGTGCCACGCGTAGTCTCGCGACGGCGAGACGGAGCATGGTGCCCAAGGCGGGACTCGAACCCGCACACCGTGAGGCACAGGCTTCTGAGACCTGCGTGTCTACCAATTCCACCACCTGGGCGCGCTGGAAGGGGCAAAACATACGGCCCGTGCGGCTGGCGCAAGAAAATAGATTTCCCTCCCCGCCCTTGGCCGGCCAAGCTCCCCTTCCCCATGAAAAAAGACGCCGTGCTCTCCAAAATCCGCGCCGAAAAAGTCGTCGCCCTGATCCGCGCCGACAACTCCGACGGCCTGCTCGACTGCGCCAAGGCCCTCGCCGACGGCGGGTTGACCAGCATTGAGCTCACGATGACCACGCCCGGCGCCATCCGCATGCTGGAAAAGGCCACCGCGGAACTCCCTGACTTCCTCTTCGGCCTTGGCACCGTGCTCGACGCCGAGACGGCCCGCGCAGGCATCCTCGCCGGCGCCAAGTTCATCGTGACCCCCGCGCTGCGGCCCGATGTGATCACCCTTTGCCGCCGCTACAGCGTGCCGGTCTTCAGCGGCGCATTCACGCCCACCGAGATCGTCAACGCGTGGGAAGCTGGTGCCGACGCCGCCAAGGTTTTTCCCGCCGAGTTTTTCGGTCCCGCCTACATCAAGTCGATCAAGGGCCCGCTCCCGCACATCGAGATCGTCCCCACCGGCGGCGTCAGCGCCGACAACGTGGGCGACTTCCTCAAGGCCGGTGCGATGGCGACCGCCGCGGGCAGCTCGCTCGTCGAGGCCAAGGCCCTGAAGGAAAAGAACTGGGCTGCGATCACGGCCAAGGCCAAGACTTTCGTCGCCGCCGTCGCGGCCTGCAAGTAAGGGGGTAGTCCGGCGGGGATTCCTATCCCCGCCTCTCACGTCTTGTTTGTTCGGTGGCAGGGATCGGAATCCCCGCCCTACACTCAGCCCGACGGCAGAAAAGCCGTGATGTCCGGGATTTCTTTCACGCGCCGCCCTCCGGCGCGGAGCTCGAGGTAGGGGTCCTCGGCCGCGGTGAGTTCGACTTCCTCTTCGTCCGCCGCGTCCTCCTCGTCGTCGGATTCGAACGCCCACTGGGGCTCGTCCTCGAAATACTGGCTGATGCGCCGTGCCACCGGGTCGAGCACGATGATCGCATTCTTCACGCGGTCTTTTTTCACGAGCTCAAACAGGCAGGGGAAAAACTGATCCGTGTAACGGCTTTGAAAATCAGAGATCCACTTATTCTCAACGTCCTCCCGGCGGTTGAGCAGCACGACGTCGCTAAAGTGCACGCAGGCGTCATACCACGGCAACAGCCCGGGATTCGCCGACGCCAAGCCACAGTCGACCACGCAAATCACCCGGCCGATCTCCGCGCCGTGCGCCTCAATCCAAGGCTTCAATGCCTCGACCTGATCGACCGGATTCAGCCGGCCGTCACTGATGAATAACACGTGCGTGGCCCCTGCCGGCAGTTCGGCGCTGATCGTGCCATGCTCGGTCCATACCCATCTTGCCACGCCGGGGAGCTTGGCATCGAATTCGACTTCCGGCTCCGCCGCCGGGAGCAGCACGGCCGCGCGGTCGCCCTCGGCGAGGCCCGACGCGGCGAGATCGCGCGCCAAGGAGCGACGGCCGGATCCGGCCGTGCCCAGGAAAAGATACACGAGCGGTTTGGCGGGGTCGCTCACGGGGCGGTCAAAAGGTGAACAATCGGTTTTGCGCCGAATGGCGCATCCAGTGGTCGAGCAGCACGAGCGCGGTCATGGCCTCGACGATCGGTACGGCGCGGGGAACGACGCAGGGGTCATGGCGCCCGCGGGCGGCCAGCTCCGTTTCCTCGCCCTTCACGTTCACCGTCTTCTGCGACTGCAGGATGGTGGCCGTGGGCTTGAAAGCGGTGCGAAAGACCAACTCCTCGCCGTTGCTGATGCCGCCCTGGACGCCGCCGGAGCGATTGCTCTTGGTGTGCACCCGGCCGTCGCGCATGACGAAGGGGTCGTTGTGCTCGGAGCCCCTGAGCACCGTGCCCGCGAAACCGCTGCCGACTTCAAAGCCCTTGGTTGCCGGCAATGAAAGCATCGCCTTCGCGAGGTCGGCCTCCAGCCGATCGAAAACCGGTTCGCCTAAACCCACGGGCAGGCCGCGCACGCGACATTCAATCACGCCACCGACCGAGTCGCCCTGGCTGCGCACTTCCTTGATGCGCGTGATCATGCGCTCGGCGGTCGCGGTATCGGGACACCGCACCGGGCTGGCTTCCACCTCGGCGAGCGTGGGCAGCTTGACCAAGGCCGGCATCTCGATGTCGTGGACCCGCGTCAGATACGCGCGGATTTCCACCGCACCAGCCAGCGTGAGAATCTTTTTGGCAATCGCGCCGGCGGCCACGCGGCCGATGGTTTCGCGGGCGGAGCTGCGGCCGCCGCCGCGCGGATCGCGCAGGCCGAACTTGGCTTGGTAAGTGTAATCCGCGTGCGAGGGGCGAAACTTCTCCACCATCTCGTCGTAGGCGGCGGGGCGCTGGTCGGTGTTGCGCACCAGCATCGAGATCGGCGTGCCGGTGGTGCGGCCCTCGTAGAGCCCCGAAAGGATCTCCACCGCGTCGGCTTCCTTGCGCGGCGTGACGATGTCGCTCTGGCCCGGGCGACGCCGGTCAAGCTCGGCTTGAATTTCCTCCACCGTCAGCGGCAGGTTGGGCGGACAGCCATCCACGACCACGCCGATCGCGGCGCCGTGGCTTTCGCCCCAGGTCGTGATGCGGAAAAGATTTCCAAAGGAATTCGGCATGGTAGCAGCCAAGGTGGGTCGCCGCCACCGGCCCGGCAAGAGTGAATTGGGCCGCGCCTCAGGGCGCGACAATCAGCTCTTCGTTCCGATAGAGATACCAGTCCCAGCCCGAGAGCGCGGCGTGCGGATATCGCCGTTCGCGCACGTAGCGGTTGCCCCGCGCATCGGCAATCATCGCCGGCGGCTCGGGCTGGCCGTCAAGCCGGTGCAGTAATACCCACTGCACGCCCCACGGCGGTGTCTGGCCCACCGAGTGATACGCCAGACTGTGGGCCGCCCCCACCGCGCCGCAGTAGTAGTCAATCAACAGGCCGTTGCGAAAATCGTGGTCGCTGCTGATCGAAATTTCCGGGGCCTGCGCCATTCTCCCGATGTCGCGCAGCGCCGCGGAATACTGGCCCCGGCCCGCCATGGCGAGATCCACCACCGGCAGGGCGTTGCCGACCAAGAACAATCCACCCGCCGTCAGCACGCAGGCCCGGCCGCCGCGACCCGTGTGCCAGAGCCAAGCCAAACCCTGCGCGATGACGGGCAACGCCAGCACGACGTTGACGAGAAAGTAGCGCGGAAACACCAAGGTCGACGGGCTCGCCCAAAGCGTCAGCGCCGGCGCCAGCACCGCGCCGGCCACCGCCCAGGCCACCACGGCCCAAGCCCCTCGCCGAATCCCGGCAATCAAGCCGACCAGCCAGAGCAGCGCGAACAACGCGAGGGCCAGTCCACCCGCCGACACCGGCAAGCCCAACGTGTAGGCCGCGGGCTCCCCCATGGTCTTAAGCACCTGGTTTTCGGGGCCGCCGCCGATCTCAAGCTTCCGCACAAATCCGAAGTAATACGCGACCGCGAGCCCGACCGGCACCCCATGCCAGGCGAGAGCCCACAGCGTCTGCCGACGCCAATCCTCCCTTTGCTGCAGGATCAAGCCGAAGGACCACGCCACCCCCGCCAACAATACCTCGGCCATCGCCACGTGCGCCAGCAGGCCCAGCGCCGTCGCCACCGCATAGACGATCGCCCAACGCACCGGACGCGGCCCGTCGGCGTGCAGCAACGCCCAGGTCGCGAGCAACGCGCAGCCCATCAACGGACCGTAACCGCGGGCTTCGGAAGAGTAATGAATCAGCAAGTAGGACCCGCCGGCCAAGACCGCTGCCATTAGGCCCGTGACCTTGGCTCCGGCGAAATCGCCGGGCTGCAGGCGCTCGGCATGCCCACGTGCGACCAGCCCCGCCAGCAAGACCGCCGCGCTACCCGCCACCCAGGCCGGCAGGCGATAAATCCACCCCGCCATACCGGGACCGCAAAGCATCAACCACAACGAATTGAGCGGATGATTGTTGTCATGGCGGAGTACCGTGAGGATTTCTCCCGGTGCTTTCACTTGGCCGACCATCAGCAGCGACCAGATCTCATCGAGCCACATGTCGCCGAACAACCCGGCCGCCCGAACGAGGGCGAAGAGCGCCGTCACCGTCAACAGCAGCGGCCACCAGGCGCGCGGGGACTCAGGTTGAAGCAGGTTCGCCATAGGAGCGCGGCCGAGCGTGGCAAAAAACCATCGGTCGGAAACAACAAATCAAGGTGCCCTCAGCCGCGATAGACTTGGGCCAGCCGCCGCGCCGTCTCGCCCAGGCTTTCCCGCAACTCCGCGGGAGCCATAACCTCGGCATCAGCACCCCAACCGAGGATCCATTGGCGGACCTCCTCCAGCGCCCCCAGCCGCAGTGTCACTTCCAACGCACCGTCCGGCAGTTCGCGCAAGGTCTGTGATTCATGCCATTCGCGTTCGCGGACGCGTTCCGCCACGGCCGGAGAAAACCGGATCACCACCCGCCAGTCGCCCGTGCCGCCGAGCACACCCAAGGCGTTGGCAAAAAACTTCTCCGGCGAGAAATCCTCCGGCCGGGTGAAGGTCGCCCCCGTGCGCTTTACGCCCGACAGGCGCGGCAACGCAAAAGTGCGCAGTGCGCTTCGGCCCAGATCGAAGCCCACCAGATACCAAAGGTTCTGGCGGTTCGCCAGATGGTAGGGCTGCACCCGGCGGGCCGAGGCCGCGCCGCCACCCGGCTTACGGTAATCAAAGGTCACCTCGCGCTGCTCGAGCACCGCAGCGCTGAGCGCGTTGAAGGCCGCAAGGTCCGTCTTGCCGAGACCGATGTTCTTGAACGAGACGGTCTGAATCTCGTCGCCCGGCGAAAATGCCACGCGATCGCGCAGACTGCCAGAGAGTTTTTCAAACGCGATTGAGAGCTGCCGGTGGAAGGGCGTGCCGCGGTATTGCTCCAACGCCCGCTGCGCCACGAGCAGCGCAAGCAACTCGCCCTCGGTCACGTTCACCGTCGGAAAGGCCTCGACGTGGTGCGTGTAGCGGTAGGCGTTGACCCGCGGGTCAAATTCCACCGGCAGGTCAAGCCGGTCGCGCATGAACGCGATGTCGCGCACGATCGTCTTGCGCGACACCTCCAGTTCGCGCACGAGCCGCGTGCAGTTGACGAGGGACCCGCGGCGCAGGGCATCGTGGATCCGGAGCATGCGCTCCAAAGGGGGACGGGAAAGCTGCACTGGGCCGGGCATAAAAAAAATCTGCACATTTTTTAGGCTGGGCCAAGCAATGTCCCACCCTACCCGGTAAGATTTTGCGCATGATCTCCCTCACCCGCCGCCCGCAGAAGAACACCCTGCCCGTTTCCCTCACGTGGTCGCACTATGGCGACCTCCATCGCGTCACCCCTTGGCCGGAAGTCCGCTTTGAACGGCTATATGGCGAGGAGTGGATCGCCGTCGAACCCACGACCGAACTGCTCGAAGCCGCCTCGCTGGAATGCCGCAAGCGCGACTGGCGGCCGTTCCTCGAATTCGTGCCCGGCGAGGTCCGCACCTTTCTGGCCGGCTTCGCCTACAACCGCATGGAGGCGTTGCTCGTGGCGGCGCGCTGCCCCCGGTTGATGGAGGACTTGGTGCAGGCCCCCGCGCTCACGGCCTTCCTCGCGAACCATACCGCGCTGCGCGGCGGCGGGCACGCCGCTTGGGAAGAGATCAGCGCCGTGCATGAGCGCAGCGGGATCTATGGCGTCTTGGAATGGCTCGGGCTGCCCGCCTCGCGCCAGACCCTGCGGATTCTCGCGCACCTCGAATCACCGGATCTTCCGAAGCGTTTTCTCGAGCCGCTCCGCTCCCAGCTCTGGGAGCCCCAGACCATTTTCGCCTTGCAGCGCAGCCGGGCGATCACGGACCGCCAACTGGCGGGCTTTTGCCGCCATGCCGCCGCCGCCTAAGGTCGCAGCGATTCAATCACCCGAACGAGGTCCGCCAGTTGTTCCGCTGGGCCGTGGCACACCTCAATCCCGAGCTGCCGGCAGACGTCCGCGCGGCCCTGCAGGCCTGCGCCTGATCGCGCATCAGCTTTTTGCGTAGCTCGGGTCGAGCTCCAACCGGAAATAGTCCCGGGCGTTGGCGAAGCAAATCGCCTTCACCATCCCGCCGACCAAGGTGAGATCGGCCGGGATTTCACCCCGCTCCATCATGCCGCCGAGGAGATTGCACAACACGAGACGGAAATACTCGTGGCGCGGATAGCTGAGAAAACTCCGTGAGTCAGTAAGCATGCCGACAAAGCGGGACAACAGCCCGAGG
>JAPOIC010000218.1 GCA_029979145.1 Opitutaceae bacterium | reverse complement strand
TCAGTCGATCTTGCGCAGGGTGATGTCGCCGTTCATCGCCGCGGCGTAGATCTCGGGACCGTTGCCGCCGTTGAGCGCGCCGGAGACCAGCTTGCCGCCGGTCATGGTCGGCACGGAGGGGACGGGCGGCACGGGGGGCACCGGGGCGATGACGGCGACGTGGCCGGCCTCCTCGTTGGCGGCGCGGCGGGCTTCACGGGCGGCGCGGGACTCTTCCTCAGCGGCTTACTGGAACATGTGAGCCAGCGCATCGCTGCAGGCGATTCGCGCGAGACGATCGTCGCCTTGGACAATCTCCCGGGCTTCCCCGACTTTCACCAACCGACGCCCAACCGGATGGCGATGAACCTCGTCGCGGCCTACGACGAGCTCACGACGACCTCTGGCCGGTAACGACTCTTGCTCGGCATTTATCCGCGTTAATCCGCGGAAACACTCCGGATTTTTCCCGCGGATGGCGCAGATTGGCGCGGATGCGGAGGATTAGTTGCGGCCGGGCCAGAACACCGCGGGTTGGCCGTTGGCGCAGGGTTTGAGTTTGGCGCGGTCGAAGGTGTAGTCGGTGCGGCCCTTGAGGCGGTCGGAGAGGAGATCGCGGAAAGGGGCGAGGGCGGCGGTGTCGGCCGAGAGGTCCTTCGTCTCGCCCGGGTCGGCGGCGAGGTCGAAGAGCTGCTCCTCGTGGGTCGCGGAGAACCAGATGTATTTATGCCCGCCGCGGATAACCCAGTGGTTGGCGCCGAAGCCGCTGTGTTCGCCGAAGAGGAGGTCGCGCTTGGTCTTGGCCGCACCGCCTTGCACGATGGGCAGGAGCGAGCGGCCGTCGACGGCGGCAGGGATGTCCACGCCGGCCATGTCGAGGATGGTCGGGGCGATGTCCTCGAGGCAGGCGAGCTCTTCGGAGCGCTGGCCGTTGAGCTTGATGTTCTTGCCGGCGATGAAAAGCGGCACGTGAGTCGAGCCCTCGTAGGGCAGCACTTTGCGGAAGAGGTGATGGTCGCCCAGCATGTCGCCGTGGTCCGAGGCGAAGATGATGTAGGTGGGTTGGTTGGCGAACGGCGTGCCGTGGAGGAAGCAACGCTGCATGAGGAAACCGATCACATCGTCCACGTGATTCACGAGGCCGTAGTAGCCGGCCATGGTGTTGCGCATGCCGTCGAGGTCGAAGGGGCCGACGTTGCCGTCGGGCTGACAGCCGGGCACCTGTTCTCCGCGCGGGCTCCACTCGCCGAGGGTCGGCGACCAGCGGTCGGCGCGGCGGGCATAGTAGTCGTAATGCGCCGCCGGCGGCACGAGCGGCGGATGCGGTGCCCAGAAGGACAAGTGCAGAAAGAATGGACACGACGGATCGCGGCGCTTGGTGAGAAACTGCGCGGCTTCCTGCGCGGCCCAACTCGTGTGATGCAGACTCTCGTCGAGGTGCCACGGACGGGCCAGGCGGCTGTTGGCGCCCATGCCGTTCAGATTAGGGTCGGCGTCGACGCCCGCTTTCTGGTGCAGCCAGTCGACGTAATCGTTGTGGCCGAAGACGGGGGAACCGGGGCGGTAGTCGATTTGTTCGCTGAGCGTGATATTGTCGAAACCGTAGCGCTTGCGCTGCGGATACTGATGCAGTTTGCCGATGAGCTGGGTCTGGTAACCCGCCTGGCCGAGCAGGCCGGGCACGGTGAACTCGGGTTTGAACTCCACGCCGTCCTCGTAGCCGACCATGCCGTGCGTGACGCCGTGCTGGCCAGTGAGGAGCGAGCGCCGCGCGGCGATGCAACTGGGCGTGGTGGAGTAGGCGCGGGTGAAATTCGTGCCGGTCGCGGCGAGGTAATCGAGGTGACCGGTCTGGATCAGCCGGTTGCCGTTGATGCCGAGAGTGTCCCAGCGCTGCTGGTCGGTCGTGATGAGCAGGATGTTCGGTTTCACGCGGTGGTTATTGCAGGGACGGACGGAGGGAGTGGCAACCCTGCACAAAATATTTTCCGGCCGGGATTGTCACCGCGCGGCCAGTTCCTAGCCTCGGCCACATGACCTCAACTGTCGGCGGCACCGTGCGCACCTGGAGCGAGTTTCAGGCCCTCTGGGCGGGCGTCACCAATTTCCTGCTTGCGGACGAGTGCGTGCCCTTTGCCTTCGCCGTGCCGCCGCTGGACCGCGTGGTGGCCGAGTTGCGCGACGATCCGGATGCGCGCATTACGCCCGGCACTCGCAGCGACCGGCTGGAGCTGGCGGACGTGGCCGCGCAATTTCGCGCGCTGCCGGTCGAGCGCGCGCTGGAGGGACCGTTCGGTCTCGCGCATTTCTCGCTCTCGCGCTTCGACGCCCCGGGCAAATTCCTGCACGGCTTCAAGGCGCAGGTGCTCGACCCCTGGCAAAACGCGCTGCGCGCCGCGGGGTTCACGTTCGAACGTTGCTACCCGATCATTTTCATCAGCGGCAAGGGCTGCGCGACGAACTACCACATGGATCTGTCACACGTGCTCGCGTGGCAGATATACGGCACGAAGCGGTTCTGCGGCCTGCGCGATCCCGACCGTTGGGCGCCGCACAATGCGCGGGTGAATTACAAGGCCGGAAATTTCGCCAAGCCGGCCGGAATCACCGAGGCAGATGCGTTGTGCTTCGACATGCCTCCCGGTGCGGTCTTGTGGAATGCGCTGCTGACCCCGCACTGGGTCGAGGCCGGCGATGAAGTGGCGATGAGCATTAATCTCTCGCATGGCGGCATCCGTTATCGTGGCGAGCTCTGCCGCAACGAACGCGAACTGGTCGCCTACCGCGCCGCGCATCCAGAACTCGCGCCGACGGGGCCGACGGGTCGGTATTGAATGTGAGGCTCAGAACCAGTCCGTGACGGACCGGAGGGTGCGCTTGACAGTGTAGGCGTCGACGCGCTGCCAACCGTGGCGGGGGAGGCATGCTTCGTCGGCGGTGTCGATGCGCTTGTGGCGGATTTCGAGCTCGAGGGGCGCGGTGAAGGCGAAGGGTTTCACGCCGCCGGGGTTGCGGGCCGCGGCTTGCGCGGCGGCCTCGATCTCGGCCAGCACGCGGCGCGGGTGTTTGCTCAGCGCGGCGTTCCAACTGTAGCCGACCTTGGTGGTGACGGTAGTGATGCCCGGAAAAAATTCGTTCGCCTCGGCGACGGCCTTGTCGTCGCTGGCCATGAAGAGCACCGGCACGCCGTGTGCGCCCGCGACCGCGGCATCGATGGCGATCTCGCCCACCTCGCGTCCGTTAAGCTTGATCCATTGGTAGGTCGCGCTGCTGAAGGTGTGCGCGAGCGGGGCGGCGACAGTGTTGTCGCGGGCGTGGTAGCCGACGAAGAGCAGGCCGGCGTAGGTGGCGTCGAGCATGGCGAGGCGCGGGCCGTGCACGCCGTTGAAGATGTCGCAACGCTCGTCGAGTTCGTCGTAAACGAGGTTCACGCCGCCGCCGTGCGTGTCCCACACGACCACTTGGGTGGCGCCGGCGGCGAAGAGCCCGCGGGCCGCGGCGCTGGCCTCGGCCGTGGCCTGGCGGCGCGCGAATTCATACTGCGCGGGCGCATCGTTGAGCGTGCCGCCCGGTGCGCCCACGACACAGGCCGGCCCTTCGCAATCCACGGCGATGACATATTTCATGAGGGAAGTCTGGGTGAACGCTGAATCACGGAAATGTAACCACGAATGGACGCGAATTTACACGAATGAATTCCAAACCGTTTTAACCGCTGATGAACGCTGATGGTCGCCGATTCAGAATCCCAGTCTCTATCTGTGTGCATCTGTGTTCATCTGCGGTTAAAGGTCTTTTCCCAATTCGTGTGAATTCGTGTCCATTCGTGGTT
>JAPOIC010000221.1 GCA_029979145.1 Opitutaceae bacterium | reverse complement strand
GTCGTAGGCCGCGCCGAGGTTCATCGCCATCCGGTTGGGCGTCGGTTGGTGAAAGTCGGGGAAGCCCGGGAGATTGTCCAAGGCGACGATCGTCTCGCGCGAATCGCCTGCAGCGATGCGCTGGCTCACATGTTCCAGTAAGCCGCTGAGGTAGTCGCGGAAAAACAGCAGGTCGCCGTGTTCCACCAGCACGTCAAACTTCGCGCCGCTGTGGCCGCAGATGTAGATCGCATCCTGCGGGTAGGTTTGCGCCGCGGTTTCCAACACCTTGATCCAATGTCGCAAGTTCGCCCCCGCCGGCCGGTCGACATAGGGTAAAGCCGATTGAAAACGAGAACGCCCATGTGAACCACGTTGGCCTTTTCAAAGTGCACGATCGCGTCGCCGCTCGTATGCGCCGCGCCCAAATAGGTCGCGGTCACGACCTCATCGCCCAGTTCCTGCCGCCAAGCCTGGTCAAAAGTCACATCCGCCGTCACCACCTCGTCGGGCCGGTCCGCCCCGGCACGCTGCAGCGCCGGCACGTTGGCCTGCGCCACCAGCAACTTCTCCGCCGCGCGAAACACCCCGTTGCCGCTAGTGTGGTCGCGATGGTGGTGGGTGTTGAGTACCAAATCGATCAGGCGGCCGTCGCGCTCAACGGCGGCAACGGTCCCGAGATCTACGCCGCGGCGATGAACGGCGACATCACCCTGCGCAAGATCGACTGAGCCGAATCTGCCCCCGCAATCATCCAGCACCGGACGCCCATCGTCCGGTGCTTTTCTTTTTCCGCTACCCGCATCCCCGAGGCAGTTCCCGCATTCATGAGCGGAATGCAGCGGATTCCTGTAACTTTTATTCGCACTAATGCGTATTGGCAACGGCGCGGAACCGGCTACCTTCGTCCGGTTCTGTGAGCCTGACCAGCCACCAAGCAATGTTAGTCGTGATCATCATCCTCGTGCTTTTGAGCGCCCTCGTGGCGACCGATCCGGATTCTCCCGGTAACGGCCGCTAACGGCGGGATGCGCCCGCCTGCAGCCGAAGCGTGAGCAGGATGATGAGCCCGAGGAGGAAGAACCCGCCGTTCACGCCAACGGCCGTGCGGTAACCCTGCCACGCCGCCACCCAGCCAAATATCGGCTGGCCGATCACGGCGGCCAGCTTGGCAAAAAATCCCCAGTAGCCGAAAAATTCCCCCGCACGCCCCGGCGGGGTGAGCAACGCCACCACCGCGCGACCGCCCGATTGCAGCGAGCCCATCGCCGCGCCCGCCAGGGCGCCAATGAGATAGAATTCCACCTTGGTCGTGCACGCCGCCGCCCAGGCACAGACGACGATCCATTGCCCCAGCGACACCGCCAGGGCAATCCGCGGCCCCGTGCGGTCCTGCAGGACGCCAAAGCCCCACGCCCCGACCACGCCCGCCAGCTGCAACACGACGAAAAGCTTGATGATCTCCGCCTGGGTCATGGCGAGCACCTCCGTGGCAAACGGCGCGGCAAAGGCCACGATCGCCGTCAGTCCCGCCATGAAACACAGCA
The DNA here is from genome assembly GCA_029979145.1 of Opitutaceae bacterium. Classification (GTDB taxonomy): domain Bacteria; phylum Verrucomicrobiota; class Verrucomicrobiia; order Opitutales; family Opitutaceae; genus Cephaloticoccus. The sequence goes on along the minus strand of JAPOIC010000221.1, from coordinate 2,239 downwards.
TGGCCGCAAAGAATCCCAGCAACAGCCGGTGCCGCGGCAACTCGTGCACCATGGTGCGCAACTGCCCCCAGCCGAGCCGCAGCCAGGTTTCCCCGGGGGCGCGGTCGCGACGCCGGGCTCGCTCGCGCAACATCAGGGTCGGCAAACACGCCACCAAGAAAAACCCTCCCGTCATCACAAAGGTCCACGGCACGCGGCCCGGTCCGCTGCTGATAATCGCCAGGGCGAGCACGAGGCTGAGCAGGCCGCCGAGATAGCCGAAGCTCCAGCCGTAGGCGGAAATACGCCCAACATTCGCGGGCGTGCTGATTTCGGGCAGAAAACTCGCGCACAAGTTCTCGCCCAGCGAGAACGCAATGTTCGCGACCACCACGAGCCCCAACGCCAGCCAGAGATCTCCGGCGCCGGCAAACCACAGCAACATCGTCGCGATCGCACACCCAAACGCCATCGCCATGAGGAAGACCTTTTTGCGCGCCGTCACGTCCGCCACCGCGCCGAGCAGAGGGGAAACGAGGATGACCGCCACCTGCGAAACCGCGAGGGCCGTGCCCCACCACCCCGGCGCGCGGCTGTCGCCTGCCGCGATCACGCCGATGAACCACGGCGCAAACACCACCGTGATGATGATCGTGGTGAAGGCCGAATTCGCGAAGTCGTAGCAGCACCAACCGAAGATCTCCCGCCGGCGCACCGGCGGCGGCTCAAAGGGCGAGACGGTCGAGCTGGCCACGCCGCGAAACAAGCCCCGTCGCCTCCCGGTGGCAAGTGTCTTGGGTCCCGTGCCTTCCGTGACGTTTTGGGGGCGGCCAAAACGCCGCTTGCATGTCCGGCCGAGTCAGGGTTCGCTGCGCCGCGATACTGACATGCCGGATTCCACCAACTCCCTCCCGCTCGCGCTGCTCCGTCGCGCCGCCACCGCCGTTGTGCAGTGGTTTGATTCCGATTACTGCCCGGACGGGGCCGAAGTCATGCGCAACGAGCCCGACCGCGTGGACTGGGTCCGCGTCATGCCCTTTGTCTTCCTGCACGCCGGCTGCCTCGGCGTGATCTGGACCGGCACCAGCGCGTTCGCCGTTTGGACGGCCGTCGCACTGTATTTCATCCGGATGTTCGCCGTGACCGGCGTGCACCACCGCTATTTCTCCCACAAGACCTACAGCACGTCGCGTTTCGGCCAGTTCCTGCTGGCGATCTTTGCCGGCACCACCGTGCAGCGCGGTTCGCTCTGGTGGGCCTACCATCACCGGCACCATCACCTCCACAGCGACGACCCGGAAGACGCCCACTCGCCGCACGTGCACGGGTTCTGGTGGTCGCACATCGGCTGGATCACCAGCCGCCGCAATTTCCCGACGGACTACACCAAGATCAAGGACCTCGCTAAATTCCCCGAGCTGGTATGGCTCAACCGCTTCGACCTCGTCGTGCCGATCCTATTCGCCTTCTCGCTCTTCGGTTTGGGCGAGGTGCTTGCCGCCCAGGCGCCGCAGCTCGGCACCAACGGCTGGCAGCTGCTCGTCTGGGGCTTCTTCATCAGCACGACCTTCCTTTTCCACGGCACTGGGTGCATCAACTCCATGGCCCACCTCATGGGCCGCCGCCGGTTCAAGACCACGGACGACTCCCGCAACAGCGCCATCCTCGCACTGATCACGCTCGGCGAGGGCTGGCACAACAATCACCACCGTTACCAGTCCTCGACCCGCAACGGCTTTTACTGGTGGGAATTCGACCCGACCTACTACGGGCTGAAGCTCTTGTCGTTCACCGGCTTCATCCGTGGCCTCAAGCCCGTGCCGCGCAGCGTCCTTGAGGAAGGCGCGCACGCCGACCACCACGCGTCGGTCGAGGCCGCCATCAAATCCGCCCAAGCCCACCCGCATTACTCTTCCCTGCGTCGCGTCGTCCCCACGGCCGCCGCCATTGCCGTCGCCACCGCCACCGCCAACCAGGCCATGCTCCCGCAGAAGGCGGACGGCCCCGCGGTGCACAAGGATGTCACGGAGCTCGCCCACGAGCTCAAGACCCGCGGTCCGGAAAATCCCCCGGTGATATGAATCCGGCGGCGTAGGCCGCCCGTAATCTTGGGTAACATCACCGTCACCCATGACCAAAACCGCCATCATCGGCACGGGCATCGCCGGCCTAGGCTGCGCGCACTTTCTCCACGCCACCGACGACCTCTCGCTCTTTGAGCAGGGCGGCCACGTCGGCGGCCACACCAACACCGTCACGG
>JAPOIC010000020.1 GCA_029979145.1 Opitutaceae bacterium | reverse complement strand
GCACGGTGACCGCGGCCGGGTTATAGAACGCCGCGCTGAAGTCGTCTGCGATCGCCGTCATGGCCCCGCCAAGCGAGATGCCCCTATTGGCCGGAACCTCCACCGAATGATAGTCTGGGTTTACGACTTGGTTACTTATCTTCGCCGGCGTTTGGCTTTCCTTGGTGTTAATTTCTCTCCCGATCATGGCGTGGGCCCTCCCTACCGCCCCGATCGCGGAGGAGGATGAAGAGAGAGGTTTTGTTGTCATCCAGCCGGCACCCTCCCTGCGCGAGCGAGGCAGGGCTTGGCTCCGACGTTTTTCCAAAGGCTCGGCTGAAGCATCGCCCGAGAGCTTCGATTCGGTGCCCATGCATTAAGTCGGCGCGATGCGAAAAATCCGCAGCCATTTCGTTTGGGCAATTCTTGTCGCCAGCCTTGGGAGCGGCTGCGCCACCGCCGGCTCCGGCTGGCAGCGGACAAGCGAGGCACGCACCGGACGGGTTTACTCCCGGTTCGACCTGGGCCACGAAGTCCCCGGGTTGATTTTTGGCGACAGCACTTACGCCGAGGTCAACAGCGCTTGGCTGCCCGAGTGGTATGAACTCTACCGGCGGCGGCTCTTCGACATGGGGATCGTCCGGTGGAGCGTGAATTTTGACTGCAACCGTTTCGCCGACCTCTACGTGTCGATGGCGCAGGCCTGCAATTCGGTCGCGACCTTTCACGCCGAGTCCAAGCCCTCGCTGGCCAACGGAACCGTTTGGTATCGTCGCGACGAAAGCGGATCATTGCACGCCATCGTGCAGGCCTTTACCGAACGGGGTCGTATTTTCGTCGATCCCCAAACCGGCGAGATTGTGAATCTAAGCTCCGGCGAAGTCCGGAGCATCTTCCTGCAGACAATCTGAGCGGTAAAGTCGTGTCTCCTGCACCCACCAACCCCTCGAGCCGGACAAAGGGATTGGCGCCCTGCCGTGACGACCTCATGCCAGCAACGGTCTAACTGGCCTTGGCTGGCAACGTGCGCAAGACCCCCATGGTCGCGATCATTGGATTGATTTCCTTTTTCCTCTTCGTGGCGTTTCTCGCCGGTGCCCTCGCTGCGCTCCTTGTCTAAAGGGAAGAGAGTCCGCCCATGGCGGATGCGACCTACTTCGTCCCGCACCGACACGAGTCATGGGAGATACGAGTTGCCCCTGTGCTTCCCAAGGAAATGCAGGTTTTGCAGGAGGTAGCGGAGAGAACGGACAGCTGAGTTGGGTCCGTTGCCTCCTGTGCAACTTCGGCTCCGCGAGCACTGCGTTCTCCTGTGAAGGATTTAACACAGAGGACACAGAGCACGCGGAGATACAGAACTCTGGGTTGATGGGCATGCCACGGCTTGAGCCCCGGGCGATGCGAGGCACCCAATCTACTTCCTGAAAAATGCAGATTTTACAGAAGGAAACAGAGCCAACGGAGAAACCGATCCGGCTCAGTTCCCTCCGTTACCTCCTGTAAAACTTTTGCTCCGCGATCTCAGCGCCCTCCTGTGCAATTTCCTACAGGAGAACGCAGAGGACGCGGAGAGGGCCGCGCTTACAGCAGCTTGCCCGGCTGGTAGTCCGCGGCGCCTTTCTGGCGCTTGGCGAGACGGCGGGCCTCGGCGACGAAGGCGTCGACCTGATGCGGCGCGGCGCCGACGAAGCGGTGGGTCTCGGAAAGGATGCGGCGCAGCGTGGTCTTGGAGAGCTTGAGGCGCTTGTCACCGGCGAGGCGGCCGACCATGTCGGCCTCGCCGCCGGCGCGGATGGCTTGGGCGGCGGCAAGGGCGTGTTCCTTGATCGCCTCGTGCGCGGTCTCGCGGCCGGCGCCGGCCTTCACCGCTTCCATCAGGATCGTGGTGGTGGCGAGGAAGGGGAGGTTGCGATCGTTCTCGGCGGCGATGACGGCGGAGAACACGTTCATCTGCTGCAGCACGTTAAGCCAGGTCTCCAACAGGCCGTCGATGGCGTAGAACGCGTCGGGCAACGCGACGCGGCGCACGACGGAGCAGGAGACGTCGCCCTCGTTCCACTGGTGGCCGGCGAGCCCGGCGGTCATGGTGACATAGCCGCTGAGAATTGTGGTGAAGCCGCAGATGCGCTCGCAGTTGCGCGCATTCATCTTGTGCGGCATGGCGGAGGAGCCGACCTGGCCCTTTTGGAAACCCTCGGTGAGCAGGCCCTGGCCGGCCATGAGGCGCAGCGTGGTGGCGAAGCTCGCGGCGGCCGCGGCGACCTGGTGCAGCGCGGTCACGACCTCGAAGTCGAGGCTGCGCGGGTAAACCTGGCCGACGGCGTTGAGCGAGCCGCGGAAACCGAGGTGCTTGAGCACGCGGCGCTCCAGCTGGTCGACCTTGGAAATGTCACTGCCGAGCAGCGTGAGCTGGTCAAGCTGCGTGCCGACGGCGCCCTTGAGGCCGCGCACCGGGTAGCGGTCGACGAGCTCCGTGAGCCGTGTGTAGGCGCCCAGCAGTTCCTCGCCAAACATCGCGAGGCGCTTGCCCAGCGTGGTGGGTTGCGCCGGCACGTTGTGCGTGCGGCCGGTGAGCATGAGGTCGCGATGCTCCTCGGCCTGCGCGGCGAGGCCATGGAGCGCCGTGGCGGCCTTGAGCTGCACGACCTTCAGCGAACGCAGGATCTGCAGCTGCTCGACGTTCTCAGTCAGGTCGCGACTGGTGAGGCCGAGGTGGATGAACTGGCGGTTGGCCAGCCCAGAGAATTCCTCGATGCGCGCCTTCACGTCGTGGAGCGTCACGCGCTCACGGGCGTCGATCGACGCGAGGTCGACCTGATCCTTCACCTTCTCGTAGTCCTTGATCGCCTCAGCCGGGATCGGCACACCGAGGTCGCGCTGCGCCTTCATAACCGCGATCCAGAAATCGCGCTCAAGCAGCACGCGCCCGGTGGGCGACCAGATGGCCTTGATGGCGGGCGAGGCGTAGCGCTCGGCGAGGACGTTGGTGATGGGAGTGGTTTCGTTCACGGACGGGCAACCCAAGCAACCGCGCGGGCGGTTGCCAATGGCAAAGGCTCAGAGGAAGGAGCAGATGTATTCGCATATGCCGGCGTCGACCTCGATGGTGAACCCGGATTCGCCGGGCACGTCGAAGGCGGTGCCGGCGGGATAGGCCTTGGTCTCCGTGGCGCCGTCGAGGGTCACCCGGCAGGCGCCGGCGACGATCTCCATGCGCTCCGGTGCGCCCGTGCCGAAATGGTAGCTGCCGGGGTGGATGAGCCCGAGGGTCTTTTTCGCGCCGTCGGCCATGATGACCGTGTGGCTGAGGACCCGGCCGCCAAAGTAGACGTTGGCCTTGGTGTGAACGGTGACGCCGCTGAATTCGGTGGGAAGGGAGGACATGGGAGGCGCACTCCAGCCGAACGCCCCCGGCGGCGCAAGCGTGCCGATTGTCATCCCTCCTTCGTCCCGCAGGGGCGGAACTTCGGGAGGCGGGCCCGCCGGGTTTGTAACGTAATACGTTACAACTCCCCCCGTTCGCGCGCACAGATCGTGCCAGAGGAGAATACCAACGGTGTGCCGCGATTTGTAACGTAATACGTTACTAACTGGTGGGGCTCGCCCTCAGGCGGCGAGGCAGCGGGTGGCCATTTCGCGGAGGACTTCCTCCTGCTCGCGGGGGCGGGCGACGATGCCTTCGAACGCGGCGATGAATTCCTGCTGGCGGTCGATCAGTTGCTTGAGCGGGGGCAGGCGGCCGGCGCCGGCGAGTTTGCCGACATACCAGGCGTTTTGGGTGAAGAGATTGAACGAACTCTTCTCGGTGGCGCCGGTGAACCGCGCGGCGTAGGGGGAGGAGTTGCTCAAGCCCTCGAGACCGCGGCGGCCAAGGCTGACCTCGCCGGCGTCGAGCAGCGCGCGCACTTGGATAAGAATGCGGTTGCGGTTCTGCAGTGCGGACAACACCGGGCGCGCATCGCCGCCGGTGAAGAAATGCCGCTGCAGCGCCGCGATCGTCCATTTGAGGTCGCCGCTGAAAAAGGCCTCGGCTGTCTCGAAGAAATCGCCCTCGGCGACATTGGGCGTGAGCTCGGCCACGTGGCTTTCCTCGATTGGCGCGCCGTCGTCCACGTAGGTGGCGAGCTTGCGGACTTCCTCGACAACGAGCCGGGTGTTGGCGCCGACCTTGGCGAGCAACAGCCGGGCGGCGTCGGGGGTAAGGGTGACGCCGAGGGCCTTCGCCTCGGCCAAGGCCACGCCCGCGAGCGCCTCGCCGTCGTCGCTGCCGCCCACGAGGGTGAAGTCGGCGGTCTTCTCGCACCACTTCGGGAAGGATCGGCGGCGGTCCACCGGCGCGGCGGTGATCAGGACGGCGGTCTCGGCAGGGTTGATGCCGGCGAGCAGGGATTGCAGGTCCTCGACGAGTTTGAGCGTGCTCTCGGCGCGGCCGGTCACGGTGTCGGCGAGGAAGTTCACGTCCTTCAGCCACACCACGCGCTTGCCGCCAAACATCGACACGGTCTGCACGCTCTCGCGGAACCGGTTGATGGCCGCCTCGACCTCGCCGACGTTGTTGGCGAAGCCGCTCAGGACCTCGCGGGAAAACTCGTCCTCCACGTCCCGGGCCAGCGTCGCAAACTTCTCCTTGCCGAGACGGTCGACGAGGAAGTCGTCGGCGCCGCAGATGAAGACGAAGGGGTGGTCAGACATTGCGTCCACTCCGGCACGAAGCGCCGTCCGGCGCACGCAAAAAACTCCGCCGGGCCGCCCTGCGATGAACGAAAATTCATGTTTCGTTCATCGCCCGTTCATCGTCGACCATTAAGGTGGCGGCCATGAAACGCCTGCTCTGCGTGCTCCTCCTTCTGCTCCCCGCCGCCGCGTGGGCGGCCGAACGTCCGCTCGTCGTGGACAAGGCCCGCTCCTGGATCGACGTCGTGGTGAAGGCCACGGTCGACTCCTTTACCGGCAGCCTGGCGGATTACGATGCGAAGCTGGTCATCGATGACGCCACTGGTCGCATCATGGCGACGGAGGTGCGCTTCAATTTCCTCGACGTGAAGACCGGCAAGGACAAGCGCGACGCCAAGATGCACGTTTGGCAGGACACGCCGAAACATCCGACCGGCGCCTTTGTGCTGCGCGAACTGGAGACCACGCCGGAGGGCGGGCGCATCGCGCGCGGCCACCTTGAGTTTCACGGCGTGCGGCGGGAATTGGTTTTCCCGGTCGTGGTCACCCGCGACCAGCGGCTCTATGCGATCGACGGCGAGGCCGTGATCGACACCCGCGACTACGGCCTCCCCATCATCCGCATGATGGCGCTGCTTAAGGTCGATCCGCTGGTGCGCGTGCGCTTTCATCTTCAGGCGGAGCTGGCGAACCCATGATCCGCCCATCCCCCGTTGACCCCGCGGCCCTGGTGGCGAGGTTGGCCGACGTGCTGCGCGCGAATAACCCCGCGACTCCGCACACCGAGGCCCATCTCGCCGCCGTTTTGGCCGACGCCACCGCCCACCCGGGCCGGCTGGTGCGCCCGCAGCTCGTGTGGCTGGGCGCGACGCGGCATGGGCTGGAGCCCGCCGCTGCCGAACAACTGGCCTGCGCGATTGAGTATTACCACGCGGCCTCGCTGTTGCTGGACGACCTGCCCTGCATGGACAACGCCACGGTGCGGCGCGGCTACGCCTGCGCTCACCGCGTGCATGGCGAGGCTTCGGCCATTCTCGCCGCCCTTTCGCTCATCAACCGCGCCAATGCCCTCGCGCAGCTGGCCTTCGCCACGCAGCCCGGCGAGGTGCGCCTGCGGGCGCTCGCAGGCATCGACTGCTGCCTCGGCCCGACCGGCTTGACCGGAGGCCAGGCGCGTGACCTGCGGTTTGCGGAGTCGCCGCGCACCGCGCGCGAAGTCGGCGCCATCGCGCTGGGCAAGACCGGCGCGCTGCTTTGGCTGGCCGTCTGCCTGCCCGCGCTTCCGGCCGCGCCCGGTCCGGTGGAGTGGCGCCGGTTGAAGGCGCTGAGCGTTTACTGGGGCCTCGCTTATCAGGCGGCCGACGACTTGCGCGACGTGATGTGTGCGACGGCCGAGACCGGTAAGACCACCAATCGCGACAGCGTTTTACGGCGACCCAACCTCGCGCATGCGGCGGGCCTGCCCGCCGCCCAGCGCCGACTGGCCCGGCAGCTGCGGCTCGCAGGTGAAACCGTGGCGGCCCTCGGCGCGGCGGATGCCCGCTGGGATTATCTCGCCGCGTTCCACGACGCCGTTTTTGCTGGCCTCGCGACCGAGGTGACGCGCCCCACGCCGAACCTCGCCGCCTGAACCGCATGCGTTTCCTCTCGCTGGTCTTCGTCAACCTCCGTCGCCACCGGCTGCGCGCGCTCATCGGCGTGGCCGGAATTGGCTTTGGCGTGGCGGCGATGCTCACGATCCTGGCGATCGTCACCGGCGCCATCGGCATGTTTGAGCGCATCCTTTCGTCGGACAGCCATTACCTCGTCTTCGAGCGCAACGTCTCCGACCTCTTCTTCAGTTCGGTCACCGATACGCAGGTGCGCGAGATCCGCGCCCGGCCGGAGGTCGCCTTGGCCAGCCCGATGCTTTTCGGTATCGTGTCCGCGCCGGGCCACCCGGTCATCACCTGTTTCGGCATCGGCCCGGACGATCCGCGGCTGGCCAAGGCCGAGTGGCGCCATGGCACGGTGGCGGACTTTGGCGCGCGCGACGGCGAGATTTTCCTCGGGGTGCGCGCGGCGGAGTTTCTCGGCGCACGCGCGGGCGAGGAAATCGCGATCGGCCGCGGCACGTTTCGCGTCGGCGGCATTTTCAAATTGGAGAACGGCTTCGAGGACGGCGGCGTGTTCCTGCCGCTGCGCGCGGCGCAGGACTTTTTTCATCGCGCCGGCGTGGCGTCAGTCGTGGCGGTGAAGCTGCACGACCGAGACGATGGCCGGGCGTTCAAGGCGGCGATCGAGACAGCGAATCCCGGGTTGATCGCGCTGGAGAACCGCGAGTTCAGCCAGAACTACAATTCCTTCCGCATCCTGCATTTCACCGCGTGGGCCGTGGGCCTGTGTGCGTTCTGCCTTGGTGGCCTTGGCGTGGCCAACACGATGCTGCTCTCCGTTTTCAGCCGGATCCGTGAGATCGCGGTGCTGCGCGTCTGCGGGTTTTCGCAGCGGCAGGTCGCGGCGTTGATCCTGGGCGAGGCGGCGGCGGTGGCCGCGGCCGGACTGGTGGTCGGCTTCAGCCTGGGCCTCGGGTTGCTGGCGGTGCTGGAGCACATGCCGCAGTTCCACGGCTACGTGCAGGCGACGATCCAACCGGCGATCGTCGCCGGCATCATCGCCACTGCGCTCGTGACCGCGGTGGCCGGGGCGGTTTATCCCGCGCGTTTCGCGGCGCGTATCCAACCGGCGGAGGCCCTGCGTTATGAGTGATGTGTCCGGCCGCCTCGTGAGCGCGCGCGACGTGTGGAAGACCTACGACCGCGGCCGCATCTCCGTGCTCGAGGGTGTGAGCCTCGACGTCGCCCCGGGCGAGGTCGTGGCGCTCTGGGGCGCGTCCGGTTCCGGCAAGAGCACGCTGCTGCATCTGCTCGGTGGACTCGATGTGCCGGACCGCGGCGAACTCTCCGTCTGCGGACTCGACCCCCGCGTGGAGACGGACCGGCTGGCGCTGCGCCGGTCGCATCTCGGTTTTGTCTTTCAGCTGCACAACCTCATCCCGGACCTCACCGTCACCGAAAATCTGCGCGTGCCGGGACTGGCCGCGGGTCGGCCCACCGCCGAGACCGAGGCGCGACTGCGCGAGCTGGCGGAGACCGTCGGGCTGGCGCATCGGTTGGGGCATCGCATCCAGGACCTGTCGGGCGGCGAGCGTCAGCGCACCGCGATCTGCCGCGCGCTGATGAACCGGCCGCGGTTGCTACTGGCTGACGAGCCCACGGGCTCGCTGGACGAGAAGACCGGCGACACGGTTTTCAATCTGCTCAAACAGCTGGCCGAGCGCGACCGCATCGCGGTGGTGCTGGCCACGCACGAACGCCGGTTTGCCGAGGCCTGCCACCGCATCCTGCGCGTGCGCGAGGGCCGCCTCGCGGAGGTGTGACATGGAAGCGGCGGTGTTTTCCCGTCCGGTTGAGCGCCACGCCTTCGGCTGGCTGGTCGCCGCCAACGCCCTGGGCGTGTGGCTCGCGGCGTTGCTACTCTGGCCGGAGCTTGGCCGTCTCACCGGGCCGCTCGGTTACGGTCGCTGGATGCCGTTGCATCTGAACTGGCAACTCTACGGCTGGTGCTCGCTGCCGCTGGTGGGTGCGCTGGCGGCATGGTTTGTGCGGCCCGATGCCGAGGGTCGCTGGCACCTGCGGCTGGCGCTCAGCGCGTGGTCGCTCGCGCTCGCGCTGGGTGGCGCGTCGTGGCTCGCGGGCGTGACGAGCGGAAAACTCTTTCTCGACTGGCACGGCTGGGCGCGGCCGCTGCTGCCGTTGGCGATGCTCGCGCTGTGGGCCGTGCTCGCGTTGCACGCGTGGTGGCGCCGGCGGGAATTCTCCGGCGGCGGACTCGCCTTGCGCGTTGCGTTGCTGCTCGGTTTGCTCGCGGTGCCCAACCTCTTGTTTTGGGCGGAGGGCCGCGAGGTGTATCCGGCGGTGAATCCCGACAGCGGCGGTGCGACGGGCGCGAGCTTGCTGGGGTCGACGCTCGGCATCTTGGTGATCTTCGGACTGCTGCCTGCGATGTTGCGCGTGCCCGCGGGCAAAGTCCGTGCGGCGCGCTGGTTTTGGCCGGCGCTGGCGTTGTCGTGGGTGGCCTATGCGCGCGTGAGTCATGGCGATGCCTCGCATCATGCGCCGGAGCAAATCGCCGCGCTCGGGCTGCTGCTCGCGTGGGTGCCGTTGCTGGCGGTGTATCTGACCGGTTTTGGCTGGCACGAGTCGGCGCGGCCGTGGCTGCATGCGGCGCTGGCGTGGTGGGCGCTGCTGGTGGCGACGGGTTTCCTGACTTTTTTGCCCGGCTTGTCCGAGGCGTGGAAATTCACCAATGCCCTCGTGGCGCACGCGCACCTCGCGATGGCGGGGCTGGTTACGTCGATCAATCTCATGGTCCTGCGCCAGCTGCGCGGCGGCGGCACGCGTCGCGGTTTCTGGCTGTGGCAGGGCGGGTGCGCGGTGCACGTCGCCGTGCTGCTCCTCGCCGGCACGCTTGAGGCGGGTCGGGAACTGGAGTGGTATCTGCGCGCGGGCTGGACGCAGGCTTTCTACGGCGTGCGGCTCGCGGCAGGCGTCGCGATGCTGACGGCGTCGGTGCAATGGTGGCGGGAGGCACGCGTATGAACGTGAATCGACTCGCCCGCGTTTACGCCGCGCTGGCTGGGGCGGCGGATTTGGGCACCGGCATCGGCCTGGTGTTTCTGCCCGGGCCCGTGCTGGCGCTGATGGGCGTGGCGCCGGTGACGGGTGAAGCGCTCGTGTTCCTGCGCTGGGTCGGCGCGTTTGTCGGTGCGGTGGGGGCGAGTTACTTCTGGGCGCTGTGGCGTCCGGCGATGGGGCTGCGCGCGATGTTGGAGCTCACGATTTTGTTTCGCGTGGCGGCGGGGCTGTTCAGCGCGTGGGCGATTGCCACCGGCGGACTCACCGCCGCGTGGTGGAGCGTGCCGGTGACGGATCTCGGGCTGGTGGCCGTGCAAGTCTGGCTGCTGCGAAAAGGGGCGGGGCGCGATGGTTAACGTGCGTCCGTGGGCGGCGGCCTTCGCCGTGGCGGCGACCTATGCGTATTTCCTCATCTTCGCGGAGTTCGCGCTGATCGAACTCGCTCGCGGCGGCGGGCTCGATGGCGCGGCCTTGCGCACATTGATGGGCGTGCTCGCGCTTGGCGGCTTGGCGGGCAGTGGCGCGGCGGCGTGGCGGTTTCGCGCCGAGACGGTCGGCCGCGCGCTGGCGGCGGGCTTGGCGGTCTGCGCGGTGGCGGCGGCGTTGGCCGCAGGCTGGGGCGGACCGATGCTCTCGCTGGCGGCGTTGCTGACAGGCGCCGGGCTCGGTTGGCTGACAGTGACCTTGGCCGCAGGCTTGCGCGGGTTGATCGGGGAAAAACGACTGGGCCTATGGATCGGCGTGGGCACGGGCTTGGGCTACGCGGCGTGCAATTTGCCGTGGGTGTTTCAAGCGACGCCAGCGGGGCAGGCGTGGTTCGCGGCGACGGCGGCCGCGGCGGGGGCAGTGCTGGTGTGGCGCTGGCGGGGTGCGGCGGTGACGCCAGTGCGAGGGAGTGATTTTTCGCGGCGCGGGGTGGCCGTGTGGGTGGGGCTTTTGCTCGTGCTGGTCTGGCTGGATTCGTCGGCGTTTTACGTGATCCAGCACGTGGCGACGCTGCGCGAACCGACTTGGGGCGCGGGCGGTTCGTTGTGGCTCAACGCGGCGGTGCACCTGCTCGCAGCGGTGGCGGCGGGTTGGGCGATTGATCGCGGCTGGATGCCGCGCGTGCTGCCGGTGGCGTTCGCGCTGCTGTGGCTCGCGTGCTGGCGGCTGGGTCATGGATTGTTCGCCGGGACAGTCGTGCTCTACGCGACGGCGGTGTCGCTCTATTCGACGGTGCTGGTGGCCTACCCTGCGCGCAGCGGGCGTCCGGCAGTGGCCACGGCGGTCTACGCGCTGGCCGGCTGGCTGGGCTCGGCGCTTGGCGTCGGCATGGTGCAGGACCTGCACCGGATCCCGGCATGGTTTTTGACCGCGAGCGCGGCGGTATTTTTGCTCGGTTGGTTGTGGCAGAATCGCACTGCGGGCTGGCTGGGCGTCATCGCGGTGTTGGTGGCGCTGGCGCCGACGAACGGTTTTGCAACGGAAGCGGACGAAATCGTGTTGGGTCGCGAGGTCTACATCGCGGAGGGCTGCATTCATTGTCACTCGCAATACATTCGCCCCGGCACAGCCGATGAAACGCGCTGGGGCCCGGCCGCGCCCTTGCCCGAGGCCTTGGCGGGCGATCCGCCGTTGCTCGGCAATCGTCGTCAAGGGCCGGACTTGGCGAATGTCGGTTTGCGCCGTTCACCAGAATGGAACCGGCTGCACCTGATTGAACCCACGCGGCTGGCGCCCGGCTCGCGTATGCCGGCCTACGCGCATCTGTTTCGCGAAGGCGATGAGCGCGGCAACGCGCTCGTGGCCTACTTGGCGACGCTCGGCGCGGATCGGGCGGAAGCCGCCGCCGTGACGCAGGCCGCTTGGCGACCCCAACCGGCGGAACTGCGTCCGGCGACGAAGCAGGGGCGGTTGTTCGCGCAGTTGTGCGCCGCGTGTCACGGGCCCACGGGACGTGGCGACGGTCCGCTCGCGGCGGAGTTGGCGTCGCCGCCGCCAGATTTCACGGCGGGGTGGCGACGGCTGAATCCGGCGGATCCGGAGTTTGGAGAAAAGCTCGCGCGTCTGATCAAGTTCGGGCTGCCCGGGACGGCCATGGCGGGGCATGAGACGCTGGCGAATCGCGATGTGCTTTCGCTCGCCGCTTATGTCCAAACCCTGCACAGTGGGTCCCGCCCATGAAGGTCCTGATCGTCGAGGATGAGCGCAAGGTCGGCCAGTTTGTCGAGCGCGCGCTCGCGGAGCAAAGCTACACGGTGAAGCTCGTGCGGACCTGCGCCGAGGCGCGCGACGCCTTGGCGGAATCGGCCTTTGACGCGGTGGTGCTCGACCTCGGGCTGCCCGACGGCGACGGCCTCGACCTGCTGCGCGAGTGGCGCTCGGTGGGGTTCAACGAGCCGGTCTTAATTCTGAGCGCGCGCGATGCGGTGGAGGATCGCATCCGCGGCCTGAACCTCGGCGCCGACGATTACCTGCCGAAACCTTTTAGCGTCGGCGAAGTGCTGGCGCGCGTGCGCTCGCTCTTGCGCCGACACAGCGGGGCCAAGGCCACGGTGCTCCGCCACGCCGGCATCCGGCTCGACCTGCTCGCGCGCACCGCGACGCTCGACGACGCTCCGGTGGAGCTGACCAGCCGGGAGTTCGCGCTGCTGGAATTGTTTTTGTCCAATCCCGGCCGCGTGCTCACGCGCACGCTCATCGCCGAAAAAGTCTGGGACGCGCCCTATGACCTCGAGACCAACCTGATCGACGTCTACGTGCGGCGCCTGCGCCAGAAGTTTGAAGAGGCGAACGGCACGCCGTTGATCCGCACTGTGCGCGGCTCGGGCTACCAGCTCGCATGAAATCGCTGACCTTCCGCCTCGCGCTGGCCTTCACCTTCATCGTCGCCGCGACGACGGCGCTGCTGCTTGCGCTGGGTGGCTGGATGCTGTCGCGCCAGGTGATCGACGGCCTCGCCCTGCTGCACGAGGCGGAGTTTGAGGAAGTGCGCGGCCGGCTCGAGCCGGACCCCGCGGCCGTGTCGGCGGAAGAACTCCGGCAGCGCCTGCGCGAGCACGCCGAGATCGACGCGGCACTGTTTCTTTTCCAAGTGCGCGATGGCGCCGGCAACATCGTGTTTCGCTCGCCCAACCTCGGCGACACGCTCCTGCCCGACACCGGCAGCCGGAAGGACCATCGCGTGCACCGCCTCGCCTCGCACGGCGACCGCGTGTTGATTTCCGAATTCACCGACGGTCCCTGGCACGTGCAGATCGTCAGCCTGCTGGAGCCGACGGAACGGCTGCTGACCGACTACGCGAAGGTCAGCATGCTCCTCCTCGTTGTGGTCCTCGTGGCCGGCGCGGGTCTTGGCTACGGGTTCGCCCGACTCGCGCTGCACCCCGTGCGCGCGATTCGCGAAACCGCCGCGCGCATCCGCGCCGACAACCTCGGCGAACGCATTCCCGTGCCCGGCACGAGCGACGAAATCGCCGCGCTGGCCGAACTGCTCAACCGCATGTTCGACCGTTTGGAAGTGTCCTTCAACCAGGTGCGCCGTTTCACCGCCGATGCCTCGCACGAACTCAAGACCCCACTTGCGCTGATCCGTTTGCACGCAGAGAAGCTGCGCGGGCGCCTATCCGGCGACGAAGCGGCGGTCGCCGAAATCGGCGAACTGATGGAAGAGGTCGACCGCCTGCACAAGACGGTGGAGCTCCTGCTCTTTCTTGCCAAGGCCGACGCCGGCGTGCTCGCGCCCGCGCTGCAGCTGGGCAACCCGCAGCCCTTCGTCGCCGGCGTGGCCGAGGACGCCGAGGTGCTGGCCGAGGACCGCGGCGTGGCCTTCGCCCTCGCACACAACGATTCCGGCCAGATGAGGTTCGAACCCACGCTCGTGCGCCAGCTGCTGCTGAACCTCATCACCAATGCGCTCAACGTCTCGCCCCGCGGTGCCACCCTCGGACTCAGTTCCACCGTGGTCGACGGCGTGTGGACGCTCGCCTTGGCCGACGAGGGCCCGGGCCTGCCGCCCGAGCAACTGCCCCGCATCTTCGAACGGTTCGTCCGCTTCAAGCACGCCCAAGGCGAAACCCGCGGCCACGGCCTCGGCCTCGCCATCTGCCGCAGCATCGTCGAGCTCCACGGCGGCACCATCACCGCCGCCAACCGGACTGACCGCAGTGGGCTGGTGGTGACGTTGCGGTTGTCGGTGGGAGCGTAGATTTGGGAAGCACGATCATTATGTTCACCCGCCACAAAGACACCGCCCAGAAGCGTCCGCGTGAGAAGCTGACGTCCACCTGACTGCTGGCCCGCGGCGACGTTCCGGATGATCGACTCGCCGTTACGTGGGTTGACGTAGAACCCGGCGGCCGGCAGATCCCGCACAATCATCCGGAGGTGCAGGTGTATGTGATCGTGAGCGGCAAGGGGCGGATGCAGGTGGGCGATGAAACCAAGGACGTGTTCGCCGGTGAACTGGTTTATGTTCCTTCCGGGTTGATGCACGGCATCGAGAATAGTGGTGACGACATGCTGAGCTACGTGTCGGCGGCGAACCCGGCGTTCGATTTCACCGAGGCGTATGATCGCGGGCAGCTAACGCGGGAGGCTTACGGGAAGAAGTGAGGTGACCGAAGGAAGTCTTTGGGGCTGTCGGGCCGTCGCCGCTCTTGGGCTCAGTGCTTACCGATGCGCCTAAACAGGCGCCAGGCGAGGAGGAGGAAGAGGACGTTGGGGAGCCAGAAGAGGAGGTCGGGGCGCCACTCGGGGTGGCGGTCGAGCCAGTTAACCATGACAGTGAGGAAGTAGTAGCCGAGGGAGAGGGCGACGGCGACGCCGAGATTGGCGGAGGTTTCGCGGCGGGAGACGCGGATGCCGAGGGGAATGCCGACGAGGGTGAACGAGAGCATGGCGAGGGCGTTCTGCAGTTTTTCCTGCAGGGTGAGCCGCGCTTTCATCCGGGTGCGTTCGTGTTCGGCGGCTTCGGCGGGCGGAACGGTGAGGCCATCGAGCCGGGCTTGCTCGGCGCGGAGTTCGGTAAAGGTCATCCACTTCATTTTCTGGCGCACGGTGTCGCGGGAGAAAATGGCGTCGAGCGGCAGGCGCACCTGCTCGGTCTTGTCGAAGGTGCCGACGAGGGGCGGTTTGGAAAAATCCTCCGGGTGCAGCGGGTCGCGCGCCTCGACTTGGGCGTGCGTCAAGGTGAGGAGGAGGGCGTTGTCGTTGGCGTCGTAATCAAACCGTCCGCTCTCGGCGCGCACCACGCGCTGGACGCGTTGCTGGCCGTCAAGTTCCCAGAGCCAGAAGTCGCGCAGGACGGGGCCTTGTTTTTCGCCGACGTAGATGACGAAGCCGGGGAAGTTGCGGATGAAGGTGCGCGGGACGACAAAGCTCAGCGGGTTGGCGCGGACGGTTTCGGCCAGCTCGCGTTGGTATTGCGTGCGGGCCCGCGGCATCGCCTCGAAATTCATGTAGAGGCTGGAGACGGTGCCGAGCACGCCGAGCAGCACGACCGGCCGCGCGATGCGCCAGACGCTCTGGCCGGTGGCGCGCATGGCGGTGATTTCGCTGTCGGCCGAGAGCCGACCGAGCGTGAGCAGCACGCCGGTCAACATGCCCATCGGCAGCGCGTAGGAAACGGCGTAGGGCACGAGCAACAGGAGGAGCTCGGCAAAGACCGACAGCGGCAGCTGGTCCGCGAGGACGTAGGAAAGCAGGTCGCGAATGGCGTTGCCCAGCATGAGCACAAACGCGAACAACCCCACCGCCGCGAGGCACGAGCCCAGCACGCTTTTGAAGAGGTAACGGTCGAGGAGGTTCACAGGCGGCCCGGGGGTTGTCGCATACGGCGGCGGGGCGCACAAGGCGGTTGTTTTTTAACAGGAGGACCGGAGGTCTTTTAACAGGAGGGCGCGGAGAGCGCGGAGGGACGGAATTATTTAACAG
>JAPOIC010000320.1 GCA_029979145.1 Opitutaceae bacterium | reverse complement strand
GCCCTCTGCGGCAACTTCAACCTCACCAACACCACCGAGCTCAACGCCTCGCTCACGGCGATGGGCCAGCACCCGATCTTCGCCACGGACACGCAGGCGGTGCTGGAGAAAATCGGTTTCTTCCTCGATGAGGAACACGAGGACCTCTACCGCCAGCTGCGCGGGCAGGGACTCGCCGGCGAGGACATTTCCCAACGCATCAGCACCGACCTGAATCTCAGCCGCGTCTTCACCCGCGCCTCCCGCAAGTGGGATGGCGGTTACACGCTCTGCGGGCTTACGGGTAACGGCGACGCCTTCGTCGCCCGCGACCCGTCGGGCATCCGTCCGTGCTTCTACTTCCAAGACGACGAGGTCGTGGCCTTCGCCTCGGAGCGCGCGCCGCTCATGACGGTGTTCGACCTCGAGGCTGAGCAAGTCCGCGAGGTCACGCCCGGCCACGTCATGGTGATCAAGAAACACGGCGCGATCACCGACACGGAGTTCACGGCTCCGCTGCCGCGCGCGGAGTGCACCTTTGAGCGCATCTATTTTTCCCGCGGCAACGACGTCGACATCTACCGCGAGCGCAAAGCCCTCGGCGCGCGGCTCTGCGAGCAGGTCATCAAGGCCATCGAGCACGACTGGGGCTGCACCGTTTTCGGTTTCATTCCCAACACCGCCGAGGTCGCCTACTACGGCCTGATGTCCGCCCTCCGCGAGCGGCGTCGCTCCGAGGTAAAGGACGCGATCCTGCAGGCCAGCAAGTCCGGCTCCCTCACCGAGGCGATGCTCGACGACCTTATTCTGAACAACTGGCCGCGCAGCGAGAAGGTCGTGAGCAAGGACATTAAGCTCCGCACCTTCATCGGCCAGGAGAACATGCGCAACCAGCTCGCGAGCCACGTCTACGACATCACCTACGGCTCGGTGAATCCGGGCGACAATCTGGTGTGCGTCGATGATTCGATCGTGCGCGGCACGACTCTCCGCAAATCCATCCTCCGCATCCTTGGCCGCCTGCACCCGCGCAAGATCGTGATCGTCTCGACCGCGCCGCAGATCCGCTACCCGGATTGCTACGGCATCGACATGTCGCAGCTTGGCAAATTCATCGCCTTCGAAGCTGCGGTTGAGCTCCTGAAGGAGCGCGGCAAGTCCGACTTGCTGCAGGAAGTCTACGAACTTTGCCGCGCGGAAGTCGTGCGCAAGGACCAGGCCTCCGTCAACCACGTGAAGCGCATCTACGAACCGTTCACGCCCGAGGAAATCTCGGCCAAGATCGTTGAGCGCGTCTCCCCGCCGAAGAATGGTTGGACCGGCGACATTGAGGTGATCTTCCAAACCGTTGAGAATCTTCACGCCGCCGTGCCGCACCACACCGGCGACTGGTATTTCACGGGCAACTATCCCACCGCCGGCGGCTACCGCGTGGTGAATCAGGCCTACATCAATTATTACGAGAAAAACGAAGGCCGGTCCTACTGAGTTTTTTAACCACGAATGGACACGAATTTACACGAATG
>JAPOIC010000005.1 GCA_029979145.1 Opitutaceae bacterium | reverse complement strand
TTCCAGCAAGGTCATACCGATTCCAACGGCCTGCCGCTCGCGCCGCTCGACTGCCTCAGCTGGCTCAACGGCAGTTGCTCGCCGCACTACAATGGCGAACCCGCCCGGCGACCGTCCTACCGGCAGTTCGTCGGCGACGGCACGATGATGCCCGGCTTCGCCGTCGAGGACGGCGTAGGACTACATTTCGTGAACGAGCAGTTCGACCGCGCCGTCACCTGGCGCGACGGCAAGCGCGCCTACCGCGTCACGCGGGAAGGCAATGAAGCCGTGGAAACGCCGGTGGAGCCCGAGCGGTTGGGATAGGGATGTAGGGCGGGGACTCCGTTCCCCGCCTTTCGCTACCGAAACCGAATACGCGGCGGGGATTGGAATCCCCGCCCTACACCAAGCACGATGGAGCCGGGGCGCCCTCGCCCCGGAAAACGTGACGGGGGCGTCGCGTCCCTCTCATTCAGTCCCCATCAATGTATCCTCACTCCGCCGGCACCAATCGCACCACGCGGCCCGGGCCTTCGAGGCCGATGTAAAGCGCGCCATCGGGACCGGTCACCACCGAGCGAATTCGGCCGATGCCTTTGAACACCACTTCCTGATGCGTCACCCGGCCGTCGGTGATAACGAGCCGCCGCAATTCTTCCGCGGCCAGCGCGGTCACGAAGAGATTGCCCTTCCACGAAGGAAAAGCATCACCCAAATAAAACGCGATGTCGCCCACCGCGATCGACGGTGTCCAATGCACCACCGGTTGCTCCATCCCCTCGCGGACCGTCTCGCCGGTGATGGGCGTGCCGTTGTAATTCATGCCGTAGGTGATGACGGGCCAGCCATAGTTGCGGCCGTGCTCAATGACGTTGAGTTCATCGCCACCGCGAGGTCCGTGCTCGGTTTCCCATAGCGTGCCCGTGGCCGGTTCCAGCGCGAGGCCCTGCGGGTTGCGGTTACCGTAGGTCCAGATGGTCGCAAACGCATCGCGTCGTCCGGCGAAAGGATTGTCCGCCGGCACGCGGCCGTCGTCATGCACGCGGTGCACCTTGCCGTTCGGGCGCGAGAGATCCTGCGCATCCGTCGCCGCGCCGCGTTCGCCGTGGGTGAAAAACAGGTAGCCGTCGTGCAGGACCATCCGGCAGCCAAAGTGCACGCCGCCGCGCTTGTAATACGGCGCGGGAATGCGGAACACGTCTTCTTGGTCGACCCAACGCCCTTCGCGAATGCGCCCGCGCACAATCGCCGTCATCGCGGAACCGCCGGAGCCCGGGTCGCTGAAGGCGAGGTAGATCCAGCCATTCGTCGCATTCTCCGGATGCACGGCGACCGCCATCAGTCCGCCTTGACTCTGCGCCCAGACTTTTGGGGTACCCGTGATCGGCCCCGGCTCGAGCCGATCATCCGTGATCACGCGCAGCCGGCCGGCGCGCTCGGTCACGAGCAGGCGCCCGTCGGGCAAAAACGCCAGCGACCACGGAATCTCCAATCGGTCCGTGACCACCTCCAACCGAAACCGCTGCACCTCGCTGGTTGTGACGGTTTCTGGCGTGGGTCGGCTGAACTCGGTCTGGGCCGCCGCGGCCCGCGCACCCATCTCGCGGAGGTAGACAACCAGCCCCCGCACCTGCGCCTCATCGAGCGTCGCCCCAAAGGCCGGCATGCCCGCGTCAACGACGCCCTCGCGAATCACCCGCGTCAGCGAATCGTCATCGGCACCGTGCTTCCAAGTGTCGTCGACAAGGTTGCCGCCCAACCCGCCCTCCAAGCGCGCCCCGTGGCAGTTTGCACAATACGTTTGATACAACTCGCGCACGTCCTGGCCTTGCGTCGTCACTGCACCAGTCAAAGCAATCCAAGCCAAGGGAACAAGCGATCGAAGGTGGGGCATGTCCCGAGTGAATCCACCGCGTCGCAGCTGGGCAAGCGTGGCCGGCCGGCCCGCGGGCTTGCGCCCGGGCGTCCGGGCGGATTGGTTTGCCCGCCGGAACGCCATGCTCCCCTACCTCACTCCGCCGCCCGCCCAGTTGAAAATCACAGCCGTCGAGACGATCGCGCCGTCGGAGCTGATGGGCAACCTGCTCCTGCTGCGCATCCACACCGACGCCGGCATCATCGGGCACGGCGAAACCTATTACGGTCCGTCGGCGGTGGCGGCGCTGATTCACGACTGGATGTGCGAACGTCTGCTTGGCGCGGAAGCGCTGGCGGTGGAAAGCCACTGGCGGTTTTTCTACGAGCGCTTCGGCAACTTCGGCATCGGCGGCGCGGAGATGCGCGCGATTTCTGCCGTGGACCTGGCCCTCTGGGACATCCTCGGTCAAGTCTGCCAGCAACCGATCTACCGCCTGCTCGGCGGGCCCGTGCGTGATGCGGTGCCGGTCTACAATAGCTGCGGCAACCCGAGCTACGGCCGCCGCCCCGGCGGCAAACCCGGCTGGCCGGGTTACGGATCACTCGGCGAGCCCGGTCCGCTGAACGACAGTTATCAACTCTTCCACGATCCCGTTGGCCTCGCGCAAGAACTTGTGGCCGAGGGTTACAGCGGGATGAAGGTCTGGTGCTTTGACCGCGCGGCGCATCGCTCCGGCGGCATGCGTATCAGCCTCGACGACCTCGAGGAGGCCGTGGCGCCGTTGCGCAAAGTGCGCGAAGCCGTGGGCACCAAGCTCGAGCTCATGGTCGACGGCCACGGCTTCTTCATGCTGCCGGCCGCGCTGCGGATCGCGGATGCGCTGAAGGACATCAAGCCCCTCTGGCTCGAGGACATCCTCAAGATGGACAACTTGGAAACCGTCGCCGACTTCCGCCGCCAGTGCGGCTTGCCGGTGTCGGTGAGCGAGATGCTGTTGCATCGTCCACACTACGCACGGGTGCTGGAAAATCGGGCCGCGGACTACGTCATGGTCGATCCCACCTGGGCCGGCGGCATCTCGGAGACGGTGCGCATCGCCCACCTCGCGCAGGGTTACAACGTGCCCGTCACGATGCACGACTGCACCGGTCCGCTCACGTTGTTCGCCGGCCTGCATGTCAACGCCGCCGTGCCCGGCTGCTGCTACCAGGAGACGGTGCGCGCGCACATTCGCAGTTTTTATAGAGAGATCATCGATGAACTGCCGGTGATCTCCGCGGGGCACGCCGCCCTGCCGACGCGCCCCGGCCTCGGGGTGCGCCTGCACGACTCGTTGTTCAAGTCCGGCACGAACAACCACCGCATCACGCGGCTGTGATCCGAATGTAGGGCGGGGTCGCTGACCCCGCCACGCCAGCGGAACTCAATTCGAAGCGGGGTTCCTCCGTCGCCGAGCCTATGGAGGACGCGTCAGCGACCCCGCCCTACAACATCCGCGCGCCTCAGAGCTTCGGCACGACCTCGCGGCCTTCGGTCGACGAGGCGTAGATCGCCTCGAGGATCGCGATAACCTTGATGGTCTCAGTCCACGGCACGGGCGACTGCTTGCCGTTGACGACACAGTCGTAGAACGCCGCGATCTCGTTCCAGTGCGGGTGCTGCACGTGCACGGGATGCGTGAGCGAGCCCTGCGCATGGGTGCCGTTGACCACGGTGACGAACTTCGCGTCCGGCCACTTTAAGCCGCCCTTCGTGCCGTAAAGCTGGGCGAGCAGTTCCTCCTGCTCCTCCTGATGGCTCATCCACGCGGACTCGAGCACCATGGTGGCACCGTTGTCGAAGTGGATGTAACCCGTCGCGAAATCCTCGACCGAGTAACGCTCGCGGTCCCACGCGCCCCAGAGATTTGGCATGCCATGCCCCTTGGCGAAAACCGTTTTGGCGGAGCCGGATACGCGCACGGGTTTCGGGAAACCCATCAGCCACATGCAGAGGTCGAGCGCGTGCACGCCGATGTCCATGCAGGGGCCGCCGCCGGAAAGCTTGGCGTCAATGAATCCCGCCGCGGGCGGCAGGCCGGCGCGGCGCATGGCCCGCACGCGAGCATGATAGGCCTCGCCGAGGTTGCCGCCATCGATCCACGCCTTGGCCGCGACGCCCGGCGTGGTGAACCGCTGATGCTGGCCGGTCATGAGCTTGAGACCCTTGGCGTCGGCCGCCTGGCCCATCTCACGCACCTCGGCGGTGGTGACCGCGAGCGGTTTCTCGCACAGCACGTGCTTGCCGGCGGCGAGCGCCGCAAGCACGGCAGGCGTGTGCACCTTGTTCGGCGTGCAAATGTCTACCGCGTCGAGATCGAGCTTCAGCAAATCGCGGTAATCCGAAAACACCTGCGAGGCACCGGCCGCGTCGGCCGCCTTCTTCGCCGTGGGTTCGGAGACATCGGCCACGCCGACGATCTCAACTTCGGGGAGGTTCTTCCAACCGGGGATGTGGACAGCCTGCGCGATGCCGCCGCCACCGATGATTCCAACGCGGAATTTGCGGGTGCTCATAGGGGTTACGGCGCGCAGCAAGTCGGGATTCACCGGTGCGCTCAATTCAAAACCGCCAATTCGCCGTCTGAAAACTTGTTCGACGGACCCCTCTGCGTCTTACTCGGTCCAGATGCCAGCCATCGCGTCTGCACCACGACCCATCGGTCACCCATCGTCACCTCGGCAATCATGAGTGAACCAAAGCCCGTCATTCTCTGCTTCGGCGAAATCCTGTGGGACTTCCTCCCGGCCGGCCTCTTTCCCGGCGGCGCACCGTTCAACGCCGCCTACCACCTGCACCGGCACGGCGCCGACGTGAAACTCGTCTCCGCCGTGGGGCGCGACCTCCTCGGCGATGAATTGCTGCGTCGCATCAAGGCCTGGGGCCTTTCCACGGATACCATCGCATTGCACCAAGGCCTGCCCACCGGCTACGTGC
Organism: Opitutaceae bacterium; assembly: GCA_029979145.1. Classification (GTDB taxonomy): domain Bacteria; phylum Verrucomicrobiota; class Verrucomicrobiia; order Opitutales; family Opitutaceae; genus Cephaloticoccus. The sequence goes on along the minus strand of JAPOIC010000005.1, from coordinate 17,152 downwards.
GCGCCGAACTCTCCGCCAACGGCGACGCCTCCTACGATATCACCACCAGCGTGGCGTGGGACCAGATCGCAACCGATCAGGATTCCCTCGGCCCGGCGATGTCCGCCCGCGCCTTGGTCTTTGGCTCGCTGGCCCAGCGCTCCGGTTTCAACCGCGCGGCGCTCGATCGATTGCTCGCTACATTGCCCGCGGGCGCCGAACGCGTCTTCGACGTCAACCTGCGCCCACCGCACGATGACCTTTCCTTGGTCCGCGAACTCGCCGCCAAGGCCACCGTCCTCAAGCTCAACGCCGCGGAGGCCGCGCGCCTCGTCGACCACTCGGACGAATCCGCCGGTCGCGAGGAAAACGATGCCCGCGAGCTCGTCCGCCGTTTTCACACCGGCACGGTCTGCATCACCGCCGGCGCCCGCGGTGCTGGTCTCCTGCGCGGCGGCGCCTGGCATTGGGAGCCCGGCCGTGAGGTGACGGTCGCCGACACCGTGGGTGCCGGGGATGCCTTTCTCGCGTCACTCCTGTCCGGCCTCGTCGCGGGGCGTCTGCCGGACAAGGAGTGCCTGACCCGCGCCACCCGCCTCGGCGAGTGGGTCGCCGCCCATCGCGGCGCCACTCCCGACTACGACGAAACCTTGCCCGCCCTCGCCTCTCTCGACTCATGACCCTGGATCATCTTTTCCACGCCTTCCAAGAACACCTGCCGAAGCTGCTCGCCGCCGTGCCGGTCGCCGTGCTGGTGCTGATCGCTGGACTGATCTGCCAGCTCGCCGTCCGACGCGCGCTGACTCTGCTGGCCCGCAAAACCAGCCTGACCGCCACGGACGTGCTGCCGCTGCGCAAGGTCGCCCGCGTCGTCGTTTACGGCGTGACCTTCATCCTTGTGCTCGGGGTCTTCGGTTTCGAACTCGGCGGCATCTGGGCGATGCTCTCGACCATTCTTGCGATGGTGGCCATCGGCTTCGTCGCCGTGTGGAGCATCCTGAGCAACACCACCGCCACGCTGCTGCTGCTGGTCCTGCGGCCCTTTCAGATCGGCGACACCATCGAGCTGCAGTCGGAAAACATGAAGGGCCGCGTGGTCGACCTGAATTTCTTCTTCACCACCTTGGAAGCCGAGGATGGCACGACCTATCAGGTGCCAAACAACCTGTTCTTCCAAAGGGTGGTCAAGCGCACGACCCACGCACAATCAACCCCGTTGGCGGGACAACTCAACCGGCCCGCCCCGGCGGAGCTTAATGCCGGCGCCGCGAAGCCCTGATCACGCGCGGTTACCCAACGCCCGCCGGCACCACCACCAGATCATCACCGCACCGAGACCGATCATCGCCCAAGTCGAGGGCTCCGGCACGGCTTGGATCTTGAAGGTCGTCTCGACCGAGTAGTAAACCACGCCGGTCACGCCGCTGATGTCATCCGGCTTGTCCACGATGCGGGCGAAGAAAAGTTCACCGATGTATTCCGTGCCGGGGGTGAGTGAGTTGGCCGCCAGCGTGTAGCTGCCGGGATTGCTGGAGTCATATTGCACGCGCACCACGTCGCTGCCACCCGCCGTCGGCCGCACGCTGAAAACGATGACATCACCGGTCGTGCTGAAAGCGGACGGTTGGATGTAGTCGGAGAACGTCCACGAAAATTGGGTCACGGCGCTACTGTCGGAGACAAAATACTTGCCGTCGCTCCATGCACCGTTCGTCACGGTGACAAGCGGCACGGTCGTCGGGTAGGCATCGCCCCCCAGGTTAAACTTGATCTCGTGATCATAACCGCCCCCTACGCTGCCGCCCGTAGTCCCGGTATCGATCTGCAGCTTGTAATTGCCGATGTTGTCGTTCGGAAAACCCGTGCCAGTGGCGTCGAGCGCCGTTTGGCTAACGAAACCCTTTACGTTGAAATCGGCGCCGTCGTTGGCCCCTCGGACCGTCAGCGCCTGCGGACCATTAGTGTCCAGATAGCTGCCCAACGGGCCGAAAACCTTGGCGCCGTTGATCGTCCCCCCGGAAGCAGCATCAACGAACACATTGAACGCGTAGCTCGTGGCGGTAACCGTCGACGGCCCGGTCTGCTCGTAGGCGTGCACCTTACCCAGACCGTATTGGGCGATGTTGGAGTCGGTCACCTGGGCGGCGAGCGGGGCTGCCGCCACCAGTAGACCGACGAGAGCAGAACGCATTTTCATGGGGATGAGTGTGGAGGTCTTGTTGCCAATGTATAACAATTTTGACCGCGGCTGAATTCCTAGGCCACTAGGCACTTTCGGACTTACAAATCGCCCGCCTGCGGCCGCAACACGATTTCCTCCACCACCGTGCGTCGGGAGCGTCGATGGGCGTCAAGTATCGCATGGGCAATGTCTTCCGCCGGCATCATTCGCGCCGCGGGCACCCCGCTGCCGGCCCAGGAGGGTGACCAAGTCGCACCCGGAAACACGCAGGTGACCCGCACCCCTTGGGCCTTGGTCTCCGCCCGCAGGACCTTGGCGAGGCCGGTCACGCCGAATTTGGCGGCGCAATACCCGGCGGCATTCGGGTAGGCGTCGAGGCCAGCGATCGAGCTCATGAAGAAGATATCGCCGGCCCTACGTTTGATCATCGCCGGCACGAAGGCGCGCGACACCAGAAAGGCGCTGCGCAGGTTCAGCGCGATCATCCGATCAAATTCCGCGACGCTCGTTTTGACAAATGGCGCCGGGGCAAAGGCGCCGGCGTTGTTGATCACGACGTCGACCTGGCGAAAGCGTTTGGTCACCGCCGCGGCCATGACCGCGACTGAGTCCTCGTCGGCAACATCACAAACAAACGTCTCGGCCGTGGCTCCGGCCTTGGCGCAAGCGCGCGCGACAGCGGCCAGATTACGGACATTCCGCGCCACCAGCGCCAGCCGGCACCCCGGCACCTCCCGCGCAAAAACCTTGGCGATCGCCGCCCCAATGCCCTGCGACGCACCGGTGATGAAGATAACGGGATTCGTTTTCACAGAAGGAAACAGAGGCCACGAAGAGCAGAAGGACAATCTCCGTTCTCTCCGTTACCTCCTGTAAAATTCCGTCTCAGCACAACAACGAGCCGAAATCCATGAAGTCGGCCTTGAAACCGCCGGCGACACCCTTGCAGATCACGCTCACGGCGTCGTGCGAATGCAGCGACTCGAGGTGGGAGCAGGCGATGCGGAAGTCGGCGATGCGCTTGTCGGCGTCAAATTCCTTGTAGAGCAGGCGCGCGGCATCCTCGACGAATTTGAGATACGCGCCGTTGAGCTCGGCAAAGGCCTGCTCGTCCTCGCGCTTGACCATCACCTGCGTCTCGGTCTGCAGAGCGTTGAGGCAGAGGCGGTGCACGTCCTCGATCCAGATCTTCTTGCCCGGCGCCTCCTCGATCGTGATCCGGGCCTTGCTGCGCTGCGAGTGCGGCACGGTGTAGACACCGCGCTGGTCGCGCGCGTGCTCGGAAAGTTCCGCCGAACAGGGGCAGGCCGAGGAGTAGACGAAATCAAAATGAATGAACCGGCGGTAGACGCCGTCGTGGGTCATCACGCCCTCGAAGGCCACGTTGTAGAACTGGTAGCCCTCCAGCCCGCTGCGCAGGCTTGGGCGCACCAGCGGATAGGAGAACACGATCTTCAGGCGCGCGTCCTTGCTGTCGATCTTGCGCAGGTAGTTGCGCAAGACCTTGCCCATCCACTCGCCCGTCGTGACCTCGTCCTTGTGGTCGTAGAACGTGCGCATGATGCGGCTCATGTTGATGCCCTTGAGCTCCGCCTCGAGCGACACGGTGCCCGTCACGCTGGTCTCCAGGGTCAGGATCTTTCCGCCTTTGGTGCGGTATTTCAGGGGCAGCTTGAAATTGTGGATGCCGACCTGCTGGATCGGGACGTTCGCGCCCTGGATGGCGTCGTGGGCCGCCTCCATCATGTCGGGCAGCGTTTTTCGATACGCCTGCGTCGCGCGGAACTTGGCGTCGTAGCCACGCTTGATGCGCGCAGCGGAGCCATCCGCGGCGCGGTGGAGATACATCGGTTTTTTCTTCATGTCGTTTTTTCTGATACGCGTGACCAGGCGGTTGGGACGATAACCGCGGGTCCGGGCGCCGAATTAGTCGGCGTCGGGACCGTAGTATTCGGCGTAATTTCGAGGGGTTTCGTAAAGGCGGACGCAGTGCAGCCGGCCGTGCTTCAGGTGCTGCAAATGCGGCGCGATCTGCTCCCAAAAGGCGATGACGAGGTTTTCCGTCGACGGAATGATCCCCGCCAGGAACGGCACCTCCTCGTTGAGGTTGCGGTGGTCGCACTTGTCCACGATCGCGGTGTTCAGGATGCGCTTCAGCTCGCCGAGGTCGATCAGGTAGCCCGTGACCGGGTCCGGCTGCCCCTTGACCGTCACCTCCAGCACGTAGTTGTGGCCGTGCCAATGCGGGTTGGTGCAAAGGCCATATTGCGCCTGGTTCCACTTCAGGCTCTTCGTCGGATTGTAGAGCCGGTGCGCCGAATTGAAATGCACCTGCCGCGTGATGCACACCGTGCCCTTCTGCGGGCGCACGGAGGCCGCGCGGGCGGATCGACTGGAGCGGGTTTTCGGCATGGACGGTCAAGCGAAGCCAGATTGCCCCGCGCGTCAACCTCGCCGCCGTTGCTTCCATGGACCGCGGCGATTCCCCCGCGGGGTGAAGAAAGGGGTTGTCGCCACGCGGGCACGCGGCTTGCTGAAACCCATGGCGATGCGATTTTGCATACTCGGCAGCGGCAGCTCGGGCAACAGCGCCCTGCTGCAGACCGCCGGCGCCAATGTCCTGGTCGACGCGGGCTTTTCCGCCCGGCGGCTGGGCCAGCTGCTCGCCGGTGTGGGCCACGGCCTCGACCGCATCGACGCCATCTTCCTGACCCACGAGCACGGCGACCACGCCTCCGCGGTCGAGGGCCTGAAGAAATTCCCACACCTGCGTCTCTTCGCCAATCCCGCCACCGCCCGCGCCATCCAAGCCAAGCTCAGCTACCGGCCCGACTGGGTCTACTTTGAGACGGGCACGACCTTTCAATTTCACGACCTTGAGATCACGAGCTTCGCCGTCCCGCATGACGCGCAGGATCCCGTGGGCTTTCGCTTCAGCCACGGCTTTGCCGACGATCTGTTCTCGCCGCGCCGCAGCCTCGCCTGGCTCACCGACCTCGGCTACGCGCCGCAGCACATTCACGAACACTTGCGCGAGGCCGACGTCGTGGTGGTCGAGGCCAACCACTGCGCCGAACTCCTCAAAGCCGACGCCCGCCGGCCTTGGTCGCTGAAACAGCGCATCAGCGGCCGTCACGGCCACCTCTCCAACCAGAGCGCCCGAGAACTCCTCGAGAGCGTCGCCAGCCCACGCTGGCGTCACGTGTTTCTCACCCACCTGAGCCGCGATTGCAACAGTCCCGAGGCAGTCTCGGCGGCGTTCGCCGGCTCCCGCATCGCCTGCGAGCTGTCCATCGTCGCCCCCGGCGACACCACGCCAGTCATCGAACTCGTCTGACCATGAAAACCGATTTCCGCCGCACCAAGATCATCTTCACCGTCGGACCCGCCACGGAGAGCGAGGAGATGTTGGAAAAGCTCATCCGGGGCGGCGTCGACATCGCCCGCCTCAACATGGCGCATGCCAATCACGATTGGGTTCGCACCGTGATGCGCCGCATCCGCGCCGTCGGCGAGCGCGTCGGTCGTGACATCGCCATCCTGATGGACATCAAGGGGCCCGAGATCCGCACCGGCGATGTCTCCACCCCGCTCGTCCTCAAGGCGGGCGAAACCTTCGACTTCACCGTCAAGCCCGGCGCGGACCGCGAGAACGCCGAGGAGGTTCGCTCCGTCGACGTCAACTACCGCGATCTCGTCAACGACATCCGCGTCGGCGACACCGTGCTCGTCGACAACGGCTTGATCCGCCTCGAAGTGCTGGAAAAGCACGACGCGCACATCCGCTGCCGCGTCCTCATCCCGGGCGAACTCAAGTCGCGCCGGCACATCAACCTGCCCGGCGTGAAGGTCAATCTGCCCTCGCTCACCGACAAGGACCGCGCCGACACCCTCGCCGGCCTCGCCGAGGGGCTAGACTTCGTGGCCTTGTCTTTCGTCCGCACCGCGGGCGACATCGCCGAACTCCGCACTTTCCTCGCCGAGCACAAGTCCAAGGCCCGCATCATCGCGAAGATCGAGGACCAGTCCGGCATCACCCACCTCGAGGACATCGTGCGCGCGTCCGACGGCGTGATGATCGCCCGCGGCGACCTCGGCATCGAGTGCCCCTTCGAGGAGCTGCCCATCATCCAGCGCCGCGCCGTCCGCGCCTGCCTCGCCAACAGCCGACCGGTCATCGTCGCCACCCACATGCTCGAGTCGATGATCTCGCAGCCGATGCCCACGCGCGCGGAGATCACCGACGTCGCTAACGCGGTCTACGAACTCGCCGATTGTGTCATGCTTTCCGGCGAGACCACGGTCGGCCAATATCCGGTCGAGTGCGTCCAGATCCTCGACAAGGTCGCGCGACGCATCGAAGTCGAGGACGACGGCGAGGTTCGCGAAGTCGCGGTGTTCACCGGCGACCGCATGAAGATGCTGCATTCCGCCGCCGTCCTCGCGAATCAACTGCCGGACTCGAAGATCCTCACCTTCACCCGCCACGGCTTCATGGCCCACGGTTTGGCCGCACTGCGGCCGGTGCACGCACCGATTCTTGCCTTCACGCCGCACGCCCAGCTCTTCCGCCAGCTGCGCCTGCTCCGCGCCGTCGAACCCTTTCTGATGCCCCTCGCCAACGAACCTGACGCCACGATCGAGAACGCCATCACCGTGCTCAAACAAGCCGGACGGATCGCTCCCGGCGACAAACTCATCGTCGCGACCGACATCCTTTCCCTCGACCGGCTGGTCGACAGCGTCCAGCTGCGCACGGTGCGCTGATCATCTGCTCCGCTCTCCGTATCCGCATTCATCCGCGCAATCCGCGGCCACATCATTCGGACCGTATGCATTTTCCGCGGATCGCACGGATTGACGCGGATCAAGGCAGCCACGGCCGGCAACCGGATTTCGATTTGCGCCACGGCGCATTTCGGGCTTTGCTCAGGCCATGATTCGTCTCGTCTGGCTCCTCCTCGTCGCCTGCTCGGCCGCTTTTGCGCGCGTGCAGCCCGTGGACTTGCCCGTCGAGCCGGCCGAAGCCTGCTGCTGCTGCGAACAAGCCGCCGCCTGCGGCATGCCGGAGTGCGCTCCACCGCCGGCGACCACCACGGTCCTCTTGGATCGCCCGGCTGCCACCCAGCGCGCCGAGCCGCGCCGTCAGGCCCTGCCGCCCAAGGCCGTCGCAACCCCCGTCTTTTACGCGCCACTCCTGGCGGCGCCGGCCCCCGCCCAGCCGGCTTTCACGTGGGCGATCGACCTTCCGTCGGCCACTACCCCGCTCCGGGTGGTACAGTGCCGTTGGCTGATTTGAGCTGACAGGCTCAGTGTGTCCGCGCCCCGAGGGCGCGTTTCCCCGTCTTACGACCGGCGCTGCCGCGTGTAAGATTTCCTTCCTGTCTTCGTCCGCTCATCCGCCATGAAATCATTTCCCCTCTATCTTCTGCTCTTCACGTTTTCCGCCGGCTTCGTCGCCGCGGCCGACACGGTTTATCAGTGCCCGATGCACCCGTGGATCAAGTCCGACCATTCCGGCGAAAAATGCACTATCTGCGGCATGGCCCTGGTCGCCGCCGCCCCAACCGATAACGCCGCGCCGGCCGACCCCAACCTCATCACGCTCTCTCCGGCCCAAGCCGCGGTAACCGGCATGGCCACCGCTACGGTTGAAACCGGAACCCTTGTGCGCACCGTGCGCCTGAACGGCACCGTCGATGACGACGAGACCCGCCACCGCATCCTCGCCGCCCGCGTGCCCGGTCGCGTCGAGAAACTGCACGTCAACTTCGTCGGCGCCGAGGTTCGCGCCGGCGAACCCCTCGTCACCATTTACTCCCCGGAGATGCTCACGGCCCAGCGCACCTATGTAGAACACCTGAAGGGCGGCGACGCCTTCGCCAGTTCCGCCCGCGCCGCGGCCCGCGAGCGCCTGCTCGAGCTCGGCCTGACGGACGAAGAAATCCGCATCCTTGAAGCCACGCTTGAGCCCACCGCCATGGTGACGGTGCGGGCGCCGATGTCCGGCACCGTCGTCTCCCGTGCCGTTTACGAGGGCCAATACGTCGCCCTCAACGATCGGCTGTTCGAGATCGGCGATTTCTCCCGCATGTGGTTCGTCCTCGACGCCTACGAGCCCGACCTCGCGTGGTTGCGTGTCGGCCAAGAGGTCGAGATCACCTTGCCTTCGCTCCCCGGGACCGTGCTCACCGCGCCCATCAGCTTCATCGATCCCAACCTCGATCCCATGACCCGCACCGCGCGGGTGCGCGTGATCTTGGAAAATCCCGGTCAACGCCTCCTTCACCGCCAAACCGGCACCGCCTCGGTGCGCGTCGAGGCGCCCGATGTCCTCCTTATTCCGCGCTCCGCCGTGCTCCAACATCGCGGTCGGGCAGAAGTTTTTGTGGCCCAAGGCGAACAAGCCTACGCCCCGCGCCCCATCACCCTGGGGCATATCGGCGATGACATGGCGGAAGTCCGCGCCGGACTCGCCGCAGGCGACGAAGTGGTAATCTCCGGCGGCCTGATCCTCGACGGCCAAGCCGAATTGGCCCACGCCGCCATGGGCCATGATCATAGCACCAAGGCCGCACCCACCAAAGTCGCCGCCGGCATCCCCGCGCACGGCGACCACGCCTACGCCGCGCTGCGCACCCTCGCCTTCACCGCCGCCGACGCGGCCCGCGCGCTCGCCAACGACGACCTCGCCGCCTATGCAGCGTTGCACCCCGACCTGACCGCAGCATTCGCGGCCTACCTCAAGGTCGAACCCGACGCCGCGCACAGTCCCTTGGCCCAGTTCAAGGGCACACTGGTGTCCGGCCCCGACCTGCGCACCGTGCGCCGCGCCTTCGAGCCGTTCAGCACCGCGCTGGCCGACGTCGCCAGCGAGGAACACCTGCACCACCGCGAGGGCCTGCACGTCTTCCAATGCCCGATGACGCCCGTCCTCGGCACCGGCCGCTGGCTCGCGCGCGACGACCTCCTGCGCAATCCTTTCTTCGGCGAAATGATGCTGGAGTGCGGCGAGGAAGTGGAATGAGGACCGTGCCATGATCAACCGCCTCATCCACTGGTCGCTCCAAAACCGATTCGTCGTCATCGCCGGCTTTCTCGCCATTTGCACGTGGGGCGTGGTCGCGCTCAAGCGCGTGCCGATCGACGCGATCCCGGACCTCTCGGAGAACCAAGTCATCGTCTACGCCGACTGGGCCGGCCGCAGCCCGCAGGAGGTGGAAGACCAAGTCACCTACCCGCTGAGCGTCTCGCTGCAGGGCCTCGCCGGGGTGCGCACCGTGCGCGCGGCGTCGATGTTCGGGTTCTCGTTCCTCACCGTCATCTTTGAGGACAAGATCGATCCCTACTTCGCCCGCACCCGCGTGCTGGAGCGGCTCAACTCCCTCGGCGATCTGCTCCCCGACGGCGTCATCGCCCGGCTCGGGCCCGACGCCACGGGGCTGGGCTGGGTTTACCAATACTACCTCGACGACGCCTCCGGCACGCAGGATCTGGGCTCGCTCCGGTCGCTGCAGGACACCTACCTGCGCTACGAACTGGCCTCCGTGCCTGGCGTGGCCGAGGTTGCAAGCGTCGGCGGCTTTGTCCGGCAGTGGCAGGTCGAGGGGTCGGCGCTCAAGCTGCAGCAATACGACGTTACGCTCGGTCAGGTCATGGATGCCGTCGCCGCGGGCAATCTCAACGTCGGGGGCCGCACGCTCGAAGAAAACGGCGCGGAGTATGTCGTCCGCGGCATCGGCCTCATCGAAAGTGCCGGCGACCTCGAGTCGATCGTCGTCGCCCCGCGCGGCGGCACGCCATTGCTCCTGCGCGACGTGGCGACGATCCAGGTCGGCGGCGATTTCCGCCGCGGCGCGCTCGACGTCAACGGCCGCGAGGTCGTCGGCGGCATCGTGGTCATGCGCTACGGCGAGAACGCCCACCGCGTCATCCAGGACGTAAAGGCGCGCCTCGCCCGGCTCGCCCCCGGACTCCCCGCCGGCGTCACGGTGAAATCGTTCTACGACCGGAGCGACCTGATCGACCGCGCGATCAAGACCCTGCAGCACGCGCTCACCGAGGAGATCATCCTCGTGACGCTCGCGCACATCCTCTTCCTGTTTCACTTCCGCAGCATCCTGATCGTCACGCTGCCACTGCCGGCCTCGATCCTGATCTCGTTTATCCTGATGGACCGGTTCGGCATCCCGTCGCACATCATGTCGCTGACCGGTATCGCCATCTCCATCGGCGTGCTGGTCGACGCCGGCATCGTCATGACCGAAAACGTCATCCGGCACTGCGAACGTGCCTTGGCCGAAAAGAGGTGTAGGCCGGGGTCTCCGAACCCCGCCGGCGACCACGAACCCGAGGCGGGATCGGGAAATCCCGCCCTACAACTCACGCCGAAGGAAATCTTTGACCTCACTCTGCGAGCCTCGACCCAGGTCGGTCGGCCGATGTTCTTCTCGATGCTGGTCATCATCCTCGCCTTCGTCCCCGTGTTCCTGCTGACCGGCCAGGAAGGAAAGCTCTTCCACCCGCTGGCCTTCACCAAGACTTTCGCCCTCGTCGGCGCCGTGCTGCTCGCGGTCACCGCCGTGCCCGTGTTCTGCACCTTGCTCGTGCGCGGACCCTTCAAGCCCGAGGACAAAAACTGGCTCATGCAGGGCCTGCTCAAGGTTTACGAACCCGTGCTGAATTGGGCCCTTAATCACCGCAAGACCGTGCTCGGCCTCGCCGCCGGCCTGCTCGCCGCCGCCAGCATCACGGCCTTTGGCCTGCCCCGCGTCGTCACCGATCGGCTCCCTGACGCGGTCGCGCGCCACGTGCGTGGTTTTGGCTCGGAGTTCATGCCCACGTTGGAGGAGGGCTCCCTGCTCTTCATGCCCGTGCTCCTGCCGTCAACCTCGCTGACCGAAGTGAAACGCATCATGGCCTGGCAGGACCGGGTCATGAGCGAGCACCCCACCGTCGCGTCGGTCGCCGGCAAACTCGGACGCGCCGACACCGCCACCGATCCTGCGCCGGTCGAGATGATTGAGACCACGATCATGCTGAAACCGGAACGGGAGTGGCCGGCCGGCACGACCAAGGAATCAATCATCGCCGACCTCAGCGCAAAGCTCATGGAGGTGCCGGGCTACGTGCCAGGCTTCCTTCAGCCCATCGAGAACCGCATCCTGATGACGAGCACCGGCATCCGCGCGCAGGTCGGCGTGAAGCTCTTCGGCGACAATCTCGATGCGCTCCAGCAAAAGGCCTTCGAAATCGAGCGCGTGATCAACACCGTGCGCGGCGCCACCGGCGTCGCGCCCTCGCGCGTGCAGGGCAAACCCTACCTCCAAATCGCCGTGCGCCGCGATGCGCTCGCTCGTTACGGCCTTAGTGTCCGCGAGGTCTACCGCTACGTCGAGACCGGCATCGGCGGCATGACCGTCGGCACCACGCTGCGCGGCCGCGAACGCTGGCCGCTTTCCGTGCGGCTGGAACAGGTGGACCGAGGCGACATCGAACGCCTTGGCGATCTCCCAATCAACACGCCCTCCGGCGCAAAGATTCGCCTGAGCCAGGTGGCGGACATCCATCGCGTCGTCGGCCCGAGCGAGATCGCCAGCGAGAACGGCCGGCTGCGGGTCTTCGTGCAGGCCAACGTCAGCGGTCGCGACCTCGGTGGCTTCGTCGACGAGATCAAGGCGCGCCTCGCCCGCGAGGTCACCCTCGATCCCGGCATGACCATCGAATACGCCGGCCAATACGAGAACCAGCTCCGCGCCCGACGCACGCTGCTTTACGTTTTCCCCGCCGTGATCGGCATCATTTTTGTGCTGCTGATCATGACCTTCAAATCGGTGGGCGAAGCCGCGCACGTGCTGCTTGCCGTGCCGTTCGCCCTCACCGGCGGCGTCTTTCTCCAAGCGATCCTCGGCTACCACTTCAGCATGGCCGTCTGGGTCGGCTACATCGCGCTATTCGGCACAGCCATCCAAACCGGCGTCGTCATGGTCGTCTATTTGGAGGAGGCTGTGGCCAAAGCAACGCAGGCCAAAGGTAGGGCGCGACCGCTGGGCACGCCGCCCGAGGATGACGGCGGGCCCGGCGGTCCCGCCCTATCCCTCACGGGTTCCGAGCTCATCACCGCCATCAAGGAAGGCGCCCGCCTCCGCCTGCGGCCCAAGGTCATGACCGTCGCCACCACGGTGGCCTCGCTCACGCCCATCTTCTGGCTCGACCGCACCGGCGTCGAAGTCATGCGCCCGCTCGCCGCTCCCGTGTTCGGCGGCATGATCTCCTCGCTCCTCCACATCCTGATCGTCACGCCCGTGATTTTTGCATGGCTGCGCGAACGGAAAATCTCCGCCAAGAACTCCGAATCTGCGGTGACGGGTTGATCCCCCTCCCGCAAAAATGCCGTTCATCCAGTAACCTTCGCTTCGAGGGCGAGTTTAGGAACCGTCGTCCCCCCTGCATGCTTCGCCCCCTTGCCCTCCTGTTGTTCGCGGCCCTGCCCGGTTTTGCCGCCACGCTCGCGGTGAAGCCGACCCACTCGCCGCCCGTCATTGACGGCGTGCTAAACGACGCGGCGTGGGCGGACGCCGCGCACGACGATACGTTCCGGCAGGTTTACCCTGGCGACGGCGCGGACCCGACGGAGCGCACGGAGTTCTGGGTCACCTTCGACCGCGACAATCTTTACGTCGCCATCCGCTGCCACGACTCGGCGGGCGCGGCCGGCGTGCGCGCCACTTCAATGCAGCACGACCTGGCCAACGGGTCCGACGACGTCGTGCGCATCGTCATCGACACCTTCAACCGGCACAGTGACGGCTACCATTTCGGCCTCACCGCCGCCGGCAGCCGGCTCGACGGCCTGATCGAAAACAAATCACGCGACAACGACGAATGGGACGGACTCTGGCACGGTCACGCCACAATCGACGCCGGCGGTTGGAGCGCGGAGTTTGCGATCCCAACGAAATCCATCGCCTTCAATCCCGCCAACTCGACCTGGGGCTTCGACGTCGTGCGCACCATCCGCCGCAAACAGGAGAACCTGCGCTGGGCGAATCACGTCCGCGCCCGCAGTCATTTCTCGCTGGCGGATGCCGGCGAAATCGAGGGGCTCACCGGCCTGCACCAAGGCCGCGGTCTGGAAATCAAACCCTCCGCCAGTGTCAGCTCGCGCACCGATCCCTCGCCCGGCGAAAAGGACCTGGAATTCCGCCCGGCCCTCGACGTCTTCTGGCAGGTGCGCCCCTCGCTCGCCGCCACGCTCACGCTGGACACCGACTTCGCTGACGCCGAGGTCGACGAGCGCCAGGTCAACCTCACGCGCTTTCCGCTGTTCTTCCCCGAAAAGCGCTCGTTCTTCACCCAGGACGCCTCGCTCTTCACCTTCGCCGGCCTGCGGGAGGATCCACTGCCGTTTTTCTCACGCCGCATCGGCCACCGCGCCCGTCAGCGCCAGCGCCGGAATGTAGCCACAACCGCGAAGGTTCATGCCGCCATCCTACCGCGGACGGCCCGATTTCCGGAAATACCGTTATCGGATGGGCGATAACCTGACATTATCGCCACCCGCCAACCTCATCGGCGGATTGATAAATCCGAAGCCAAGAAACCAGGAAGTCCGAATTCTTGGCTTCTGAATTCTCCACTTCCGACGCTCCTCACCGCCGGACCTCAGCGCCCGGCCAGCGGCGCACGAAAATGCAGGAGAAATTTCTCCGCAAAGAACGGTCGGTTCACCCACGCGTCCAGCGGCCACACCGCCGCCGGCTGCAACGGACTGCCCGCGAGTTCCTCGCGCCAGAGCGTGCCCTTGAAATACAGCACGCCGTTCGCCGGCTCGCCGGCCGTGCCGGGCCGCAACAACGGCCGCGCCCAGCCCAGAAATGCCGGCAGCGCCGTGACCGCCCGGCCCGTGACGTAGTCGAATTTTTCCCGAATCGCCTCCGCCCGCACCGGCAGGCCGCGGACATTCTTCAAGCCCAATTCGCCCGCCATCGCCGTGACCGCGCCGATCTTCTTCGCCACGGAATCGACCAAGGTGAACCGACATTCCGGATACACCACCGCCAACACCAGCCCGGGAAACCCTCCGCCGGTGCCGAGGTCCGCAAAGCTCGCCCCCACGGCGGGCCGCAGGACCTTGGTCATGGTCAGGGCGTGCAGCACATGATGCTCCTCCAGGTTTTCCGCATCCTTGCGCGAAACCAGATTCAGCCGGTCATTCCACGCCCGCACCGCCGCTGTCAGGCGAGCCAGCTGGGTCAAAGCAGCCGCGGGGATTTCGGGAAAATAGCCCCGCACCAGCGGCAGGTCGGGTCCGGGGGCAGGAGCATTCACGGACCGAAGGCTATTACTCCCAAGGCGGGGTCAAACGTATTCGCCCGAAGAGAAAAATTCTCGACATCGAACGACCGCGCTAGACGCACGTCTAAATGGTTAATGTCCACCCTGTCTAAAACCAGCGCCTACGAACGTTGGCGGAAACCTATTTCGTTTATTTTTGCCGCCGTCTGGTTGAGCGCCGCCATCTTTCTCCGGCCAATCGGCCTCGACGCGGGGTGGTATAGCGCCATGGAGCTGCTCGGTTTTCTGTTTTTGATCATCGCCGCCCTTGGTCGCCTGTGGGCCTACGCCTACATTGGGGGACGCAAAAATGCCCAGCTCTGTGTCGACGGGCCCTATGCCCTCACGCGCAACCCGCTGTATCTGTTTTCGTTCGTCGGGTTGGTCGGCGCGAGCCTCGCCGTGCAGAACATCTGGTTGAGCCTCGGCAGCGCGGCGTTCTTTCTCGCCTACTATGCCCCGGTGATCCGCGCGGAGGAACGCCGGCTCGCGGCGCTCTTCGGCGAACCGTTTGCCGCCTATCGGGCCGCCGTCCCGCGCTTTTGGCCGCGCTTCATCAGGATTTCCGACCAAGGCGACCTCACGGTCTCGGCCCGCCTGTTCAATCGCACGCTGACCGAGGTGTTTTGGTTCCTGGCGGCAATCATTCTGATCGAGTTGCTGGAGGCGGGCAAGCTGGGCGGCCTCTGGCCGCAGTGGTCGGTGCCCTTCTGAGCATCACGCGCGCATCGGCGCGCCGGCGTGGTGGCCCGGCGACCGGGAGCTTGCCAAAAGGAGGTTCGCCCGGGTTGCAAAGCCCCGTCCGGAGGTTTTGCTGACTCTTTTCCGCTCCGCCCATGTCCTCCGCCATCCCCGTCACCGTCCTCACCGGCTTCCTCGGCGCCGGCAAGACCACCCTTCTCAACCGCATCCTCACCGAGCAACACGGCAAAAAGATCGCCGTCATCGAAAACGAGTTCGGCGAGGTTGGCGTGGACAACCAGCTGGTGATCCAGAGCGACGAGGAGATCTTCGAGATGAACAACGGGTGCATTTGCTGCACCGTGCGCGGCGACCTCATTCGCATCCTCGGCCGCCTGCTCAAGCGCAAGGACAAGCTCGACGCCATCCTCATCGAAACCACTGGCATGGCCAACCCCGCGCCGGTCGCGCAGACCTTTTTCACGGACGACGAAATGAAGACCCGCTTCCGACTCGACGCGATTGTAACCGTCGTCGACTCCAAGCACGTGCTCCAGCACCTCGACGACGAGGACGAGGCCCAGAAGCAGGTCGCCTTCGCGGACGTCATCTTGCTCAACAAGACCGACCTCGTGAGCCCGGCCGACCTCTCGGCGCTGGAGGAACGCATCCGCGGCATCAACGCCGTGGCCAAGATCCACCGCACGCAGAACTGTGACCTGCCCCTCGACCGCGTGCTCGACGTGGGCGGCTTCAACCTCTCCCGCGCCACCGAGCTCGACCCGCAGTTCCTCGACCAGGAATACCCCTTCGAATGGGCCGGCGCCTATCCCCTTAAGGCCGGCGTGCACGAACTCGTCATCGGCCATGACGACGACCATGACCACGATCACAGCCACGAGGGCTGCAACCACGACCACCATCACCACGGCAATGAGAACGAACTCGATGTCGTGATCATGCCGGTGAAGTCGCTGGAGGACGTCGACATCGCTACGTCGCGCGACGCGGCCGTCACCGTCTTTGGCGACTGGGAAACCATGCTCAAGGAGGGCGACACCGTCCTGCCCGGTGGCACGCTCAACCGCCTCGTGCTGAACGAAGGCAACGGCAAGTTCCCGCTCAAGGTCGAGCACGACGCGCACTATCTTGTCTTCGAGGCCTGCGGGGAACACCCCCTGCACATCTACGCCGGGGGAGAAATCGTAAAGCCGGTCTGGCAACAGGACTTTCACGCCGCGCACACGCACAACGGCAGCGTGACCTCCGTCGGCATCAGCACGCCCGGCGACCTCGATGGCAAACGCCTCAACGACTGGATTAGCGAAATGCTCCGCGTGAAAGGCGGCGACATCTACCGCATGAAGGGCGTGCTCGCGGTGAAGGGCACCAACAAGCGCCTCGTTTTCCAGGGCGTGCACATGCTTTTTGACGCTAAGTTCGAGGGCGAGTGGAAGGCCGGTGCGCCGCGCCAGAACACGCTCGTCTTCATCGGCAAGAACCTCGATCGCACCGCGCTGAACGAGGCCTTCAAAGCCTGTCTGGCCTGAGCGAGCGAACGGTAGATTTCGCCTCAATTTGGCGAACCACTTGAGGCGGGATTCGCGCCCAAGCGCTCCAGTTGGTCGCGCCTACCCGAGGGAAGGCAAATCGCTCGGTTTCCATCAGTCCCGGGCATTCTTGCCATGGGCCGCCACCCCGGCCCGCCATGACGATCAAAACCTTTGCCCTCCTGCTCGCGCTCATCCACAGCCCGGCCGCTCTTGCCCAAGTCACCGTGACCATTCAAGCGACGCCCGAAAGCGACGTCCTCGGCTTTGTCACCGGCAACTCGTATTCATTCACGATCACCCTGCCGGCCGACAGCCGCCCGCCCTACACTCGTGCAACGTCTGACTCGGCCAACTGGCGCGATGACTACTCGTCGGCATCGCCGACCGTCGTGACTGACCTCACCGGCACGGGCCTGAGCGG
>JAPOIC010000139.1 GCA_029979145.1 Opitutaceae bacterium | reverse complement strand
TATCGTAAAGCTGCACCAGCAGGTAGGTGTCAACGACCGCGCGCCCCGGCAGATCGCAGCGAGGAAAATCCACCCAACGCTCCGCGACTTTCAAGCGGCTTTTGCGAAAGGTCGCGTTCTGACCAAACAGACCCCACGCGCAGGGCACCTTGTGCTTGCGGCAGCGTTGGCGCAGGTAGTCGAGGTCGAACTTGAAAATATTATGCCCCTCGATCACGTCGGGATCCAGTGCCGTCAAGGCTTCATTCAGTTCCACCAGCAGTGCCTTTTCCGCCGCGTCCGTCTCCTCCGCCAGCACCAGCAATCGATTTTTGCTTCCCTGCCTCAGGCCGATCGCGAGCACGCGATCATTCGGCAAACGGGCGTCACTGAACCCACCGTCGGTGGACGCCGTCTCGATGTCGAGCTGACACCGGCGCAGGTCCGGAAAATTCAACTCGGCGTAGAGGCGCTGGCGCTGCTGAAGCAGAAATTGGCTCTCGAACGGTCGCAGCACATCCACTCCGCCCGCATCGCGTGCCAGCCGCACAAAGCCTTGGAAGTTTTCCAACGCATCCGCCTGGGCCAGCAGCCCGTAGGTTCCCTCGCCGTTCAGTCGCTCGATTGCCACGCCGGTCACACTCTCGGCCGGCATCGCCTGCAGCCAGGCAAAGGGCCGAAACGGTTCCACGCCCTCAACCCGACGGCCGTCGTTCTGGCGCCGAGCCGTGTGCGCCCGGCCCTCATCATCCACCCAGACGCCGCAGATCGAGCCGTCCATCAGGCGCGGCTTAGAACGGCCGGACGTAAATCATCAGCAAGGCGGCCGCGGTGAGCAACAAGGTCAGAATCAACCACAGCGAGGCTTGGGCGCGCCGGCGATAGGCCAAACCGCCAAAAGCCGAGAGCCCGAGCCAGCAGAACAACTTCACGATGGCCCAGCCACCGGCGAAGCCATAGATGCCCTGCCACATCCGGATGCCGGTGAGCGCGACCACCAGGCTGGCGATGCCACTCCACATCAGGACCCTTTTACGGGTTTCGGGCGCGCCAGCGCACGCATAGAAGGTGGTGGCGACAAGCGCGATCGCCGAGAAGACGTGGAGGAAATGCAGGCTGGTGAGTTCGTGCGGATTCATGGGG
The DNA here is from genome assembly GCA_029979145.1 of Opitutaceae bacterium. GTDB lineage: Bacteria > Verrucomicrobiota > Verrucomicrobiia > Opitutales > Opitutaceae > Cephaloticoccus. Next base: position 4,628 of record JAPOIC010000139.1, on the reverse strand, counting down.
AAAGAGTTACACCCCGCCGGTGCCGTGTGCCCAAAGGCTCTGGTCCTTTTTATGTTCAGGTGGGCGCCTCCCTCGCAGCGTTTGCTTTCCGGTTTACGGCCTAGCAGCTTCCGCAGCGGTCTTGGCTCCCGTAGGATTTCAAAGGCAAAGAGCTGTTTAATGAAAGCACCTCGCACACCACAGGGTGTCGATTCACGGTAGGTCGGCCACTGTCGCCGTCAAACGCGAATCACCGAATCTTCCCCTGCCTCAACTCTCCGGCGTCGCCGGGTCGAGGTGCTGGATGATCAATTCCTGCAGCGTGGCCAGAAACAGGTAGCAAACGAAGGGCCGACGCACGGGCTCGGGCAGCTCTTCCAGTTCGACAGCTCCGCTCTCCAATTCCTCTTCCTCAATCCCTTCCAAATGCGCCGACCGCAGCCTCAGCCGCACCGCGGCACTCGCACGCAGCACCGCCTCGGCGTTGCTGCCGTCGAGAGTGATCGTGCCGTCGCGAAAGAATTCCTCTTTGAACATGCCCAGCATCAGGTCGAGGTCCGCCTGTTGGCCGGCCACCAGTTCGGCCCGCCACGCGGCCGCCAGGTCGGGATCCATGTCGCCCAGCTGCATTGCCGGCGAGGGCTGCGCCCGCAGGTCGTCCGCTACGGCTCGCACGACGTCGAGGAGCGGGGCGACGACGTCGACGCTGAGCTTCACCTCAATGCGTTTCATCCGCCTCCAACACCGCGGTGAGATGCCACTGTTGCAAGGTGTAAACGTAGGCCTCGGCCTGCTCGCGCAATCCCGTCCAGACCACGGACCGGCCCAGCTCGTGCACCTCCATCATATGTTTGCGGGCGCGGGTTTCGTCGAAACCGAAGACCTTGCGGAAAACCATCACGACATACGACATGAGGTTCACCGGATCATTCAGCACCACGACGCGCCAGCGCCCCTCGAGCGCGAGCTCGGTGAGCGTTTCGGACTGCGGCTTTTCCTGCGTATTCGCGTGGACCAACGTCATGCCCCCGCGCTCGCCGAACGAACCGCTGCTTCGACGGCGGCCGTCGCCTCCGCGAGCGGAATCTTCTTGGCGGCCTTTTCAGTGCGCCACTTCAATTCGATCACGCCTTCCTTGAGGCCGCGACCGCCCACAGTGAGGCGCAAAGGAATGCCAATGAGATCCGCATCCTTGAACTTCACGCCCGGACGTTCGTCGCGGTCATCAACGAGGACATCGGCGCCGGCTTTCTCCGCGATCTCCGCGAGTTCGCGTGCCTTGGCGGTGGCGGCCTCATCGTTGGGGTCGAGCAAGGTGACTATGATCTGGAAAGGCGCCGCCGGCCAGGGCCAGCGGATCCCATCGCCATCATGGCTCTGTTCGATAATCGCCTGCAACGTCCGGCTCACGCCAATGCCGTAGCAGCCCATCACCATCGGATGCGATTGCTTCTGGTCGTCGGTGTAGACCGCGTTGAATTGGTCGGAATACTTCGTGCCGAGCACGAACACGTGGCCCACTTCGATGCCGCGACGGCTCTTGAGGGGCTCGCCCGAGAGCGGACACGGTTCGCCCGCGCGCACGCGGCGAAAATCGCCGAAGCGCGTGATCGCGAGATCGCGGGTCACGTTGACGTTGTGCAAATGGAAACCGTCCTCGTTGGCGCCGGTCGTGCCGTTGCCCACCAAGCGGATCGCGTGATCGGCAAAGACACCCGCCAGTGCCTCCGGCGCCTTGAGCGTGCCCTTGACCGCACCGAGACTGCCGGGCTTGGCGCCGAGCACCGGGGCGATTTCCTCGGGCGTGGCCGGACGCACCACGGAAAAGCCGAGGGCGCCCAACTTGGCTTCCTCGAGCTCGTCGCTGCCGCGAAGGATGACCACGAAGGGCTTGCCGTCGCCGATGTAGACGAGGGTCTTGAACTGCTGGTCGGCAGGCACGTTGTAAGGCGCAGCCTCCAGCGCAGCGATCGTCACCACGCCCGGGGTGGCAAACTTCTCGACGTCGCCCGTCGGCGCGGCGTCGGCCAAGTCGGCAGGCACCAACCCGCTGGTGGCCTTCTCGCGGTTGGCCGCATAGCCCGAGGCTTCGCAATATATGATGTCATCGTCGCCGATCTCGGCGGGGACCATGAATTCGTGCGAGTAGCTGCCGCCCATCACGCCAGTATCGGCCTCGACGGCGATGGCGAGCACACCGAGGCGCTTGAAGAACGCCTCGTAGGCGCGCTTCATCGCTTCGTAGCTTTTCACCGCACCGGGTTCGTCGGCGTCGAAGGAATACGCATCCATCATCACGAATTCGCGCGCGCGCATCAGTCCGTAGCGCGGCCGGATCTCGTTCCGGAACTTCGTGGCGATCTGATAAAAGTTTTTCGGCAGGTCGCGGTAGCTCGTGATTTCCGCCTTGATGAGCGGCGTGATGACCTCTTCATGAGTTGGGCCGAGCACGAATTCCGGCTCCTTGGCCAGGCGTTTGCCATCACCGGCCGTGTCGGCGCGGAACATGATCTCGCGGGTCGCCGTCCAGCGCGGACCCTGCTGCCAGTTTTCGGCCGGATGGAGGTGCGGCATCCACAGCTCGATGGCGCCGGCGCGGTCCATTTCCTCGCGACAGATTTCCGTGATCTTCCGCATCACGCGCTGCCCCAGCGGCAGGTAGGTGTACAGACCGCCGCCAAGCTTGCGCACGAGCCCCGCGCGCACGAGGAGCTTGTGCGACGCGATCTCGGCGTCGGCCGGGCTTTCCTTGAGCGTGGGGATGAAGAACTGGGACCAAGGTTTCATGGAGTCCGCCAACGAAACAGCCGCCTCCGCCCGGCGCAAATTTATTTGCGCGCGCCCCCGCCCGCGCCGTAACTCCACTCTCCCCGGATGAACTCACCCGCTCCTCAACCCCCGCAACGCCCGTGGCCCATGGCCGGGGTCGCGGCTGCCATCGTGGTGTTCATCATCGGCTACACCTTCATCACGCTGCACTACCGCAAGCCGAACCGCGCCTACGAACCCCACAACGACCTGAAGACGCGCGGCCAGACCCACAATCTCCTGACCGCCGGCTTCCAACGCGTGCCGCTCACTGCCGAACAACCGGCCGACAACGCCGCAGGTCCCGCCACGCCGCTGGCGCAGCTCGACGCCACCCGCGCCACCGGCGGCCTCCACACCGCGCTCAAGGATAGTCTCTTTGATCAACCCGCCCTGCCGTCGGGTTACGCGGCCGTCTATGGCGCAACCGTCATGAATGGCATGCTCGGCCTCACGCTGGGCTTCGACTGCGACGCGGGCGATGCGCATCATCAACTCGCCGGCGCTTTCCTTTATGTGCAGGGTGACCTGCTGATCATCGCGCCGGAGGTCGAGCCCCTCGCCGGCGACCTGACCACGCGGCGCAATACCACGCACCTGCGCGTCGTGCTGCCGGGCGGCGTGCTCAAGCCCGGGCGCTACCAAGTGCTCTTGGCCGGCCGGGATTCGTCCCTCAGTTGGACCCTGCAAGTGAATTGACGAACGCCCCGACTTCCACGAGAACCTCCCGTCCCGCCATGACGAACGGCACGACCCAGCCGCCGGCCGGGGCCGCCACCACGCCGGCCCTTGCCACCACGATCAAGCCCACGGACCTCCGTGGGATTCTCCAATACGTGCCCCGATTCCAGGGGCAGATCTTCGTCATCGCCCTCGATGGCTCGATCATCGCCGACGAGAACTTCAGCAACCTGCTCGTCGACATCGCCGTGCTGCGCAGCCTCGGCATCAAGGTCGTGCTCGTGCACGGCATCGGCCGGCAGATTCAGGAGCTCTCGCAGCTCCGCAACATTCCCATCTCCGATGTTTACGGCGCCGGCGTGACCGACGCCGCCACCCTCGACCTCGCCATTCGGGCGTCGTCACGCGTTTCGCACCTCATCCTCGAGGGCTTAGCGCAAAACAACCTCAAGGGCGTGATCACGAACTCCGTGCGCGCACTGCCGATGGGCATCATCAAGGGCGTCGACCACCAGTTCACCGGCAAGGTCGAGCGCATCGACAAGGATTTCATCGTCAGCCTGATCAAGGATCAGGTTATCCCGGTGATGGCGCCGCTGGCCTTCGGTCCCGACGGCCGCTCCCTGCGCGTGAACTCCGACCTGCTCGCCGCCGAGTTGGCCGAGGCGTTGCACGCCACGAAGATCATTTACCTCACGCCGCAACCCGGACTCGTCATTAACGGCGAGCTCCGTCCGCAGATTTCGGTCGAAGTCCTGCGCAAGCAGGCGACAGAGGCGCCCGACCAAATTGCCGAGCTCTGCCGGTCCAAGGCAATCAATGCCGTGCGCGCCATCGACACCGGCACGCCGCGCGTGCACATCGTCGACGGCCGGCTCTTCGACAGCCTCCTCAACGAGATCTTCTCCAACGAGGGCGTCGGCACGCTGATCTACGGCAACGACTACCAGCAGATCCGCAAGGCCACGCGGCGCGACGTGCGTTTCATCTACAGCCTCACCCGGGCCGCGGTGAAGCGCGAGGAGATTGTGCACCGCACCCAGCAGGCGATCGAGAAGAATATCGATCAGTTCTACGTCTTTGAAATCGACGAGAACATCATCGCCTGCGTCACGCTCATTTTCTATCCGCAGAGCCCGCAAATGGCGGAGATCGGCTCG
>JAPOIC010000264.1 GCA_029979145.1 Opitutaceae bacterium | reverse complement strand
GCCATCATGCCCTTTCTGCTGCTTAAAGACCTGCCGCGTTACGAGTGCCTCTTGGAGGCGGCCAAGGAGTTTCCGGACATGGACCCGTCCGCCTGCGAGGCCTATCTGAACCTCCTGCGCACCGGCGATGAAGTCGTGTCCGTGGTTGAGCGATTCCTTGCTGATCACCACATTTCCCAAGGCCGGTTCAGTGTGCTGATGCTGCTCTGGCGCGCCTCGTGCAACGCCGCCGCCTGTGCCAAGGCGTCGGGCCGCACCCCGGCCGAGCTGGCCGAGGCCGCCGGCGTGACCCGCGCCACGATGACCGGCTTGGTCGATACCCTGGAACGGGACGGCTTGGTGCGGCGCGAACCGAATCCGGACGACCGCCGGATGATGTCCGTTGAGCTCACGTCCGCGGGCGAAGAGTTTATCCGGCGAATGCTGCCGGGCCACTTTCAACTCATCGCGGCGCTGATGCAGCCGCTCACCGAGGAGGAACGGAAGACGCTCGTCGGCCTGCTCCACAAGGTCCTTCGGCACGCGCCGAATTGCGCGGCGGCCGCTCCCGTTGCGAATTACTGAAACCGAACCGTTTATCTCTGACACCATGATCAAGAAGCTCGTTATCGCCCTCGCCAGTTTTGTCGCGATCGTCATCACGCTCGGCGCCGTCAAGGCCGCCCAAATCAAGGAGATGATGTCCGCTCCCCACGTCATGCCGACCACGTCGGTGACGACTTTTACCGCCCAGGAGGTGCAGTGGAAACCCTCCATCAAGGCCATCGGCACGCTCGCTCCGGTCGAGGGTATCACGCTCAGCGCGGACGCTGACGGCACTATCGTCGAAATCGCCGCCGACAGCGGCACGGCCGTGAAAGCCGGCGACCTCCTGGTCCGCCTCGATACGAGCGTGGAAAAGGCGCAGCTCACCGCCGCCGGGGCCCGCGCCGCGCTCGCCCGCATGCAGGCTGATCGCGCCAAGGACCTGCTGAGCAAGAACAGCCTCAGCCAAGCCGAGGCCGACACCGCCTCCGCCCAACTCGATCAGGCGCTGGCCGATGTCGCCGCCCTCAAGGCGCAGATCGCGAAGAAGGAAGTCCGCGCACCCTTCGGCGGCCGCGTGGGCATCCGCCAGGTCAACGTCGGTCAATTCGTCGGCCGTGGCGCTCCGCTCATGCCTTTGCAGAAGCTCGATTCCGTGTTCGTGAATTTCAACATCCCGCAGCGCCAGCTGCCCGACCTCCACCTCGGCCAGAACGTTTCGGTGGCGGTCGACGCCTTTCCGGGCCGCGCATTTGTCGCGACGGTGACCGCGATCAACGCCGAGGTCGATGCGGCCACGCGTAACATCTCGGTCCAGGCTACCATGGCCAATCCCGAAGAGGTTCTGCGCTCGGGCATGTTCGTCCGTGTTGAGGTTGAATTGCCGACCGCGCAAAAACTCGTCGCCGTGCCCGCCACGGCCATCGCCTATGCCTCCTATGGCAACTCGGTTTTCGTCGTGGAGAAGATGAAGGCCGAGGACGGGGCCGAATACCTCGGTGCCCGCCAGCAATTCGTGAAACTCGGTCAGACTCGCGGCGACCTCGTCGCCATTCTCGATGGCGTCAAGGCCGGCGAGGAGATCGCCTCCTCGGGCGTCTTCAAGCTGCGCAACAGCCTGCCCGTGCAGGTGAACAACTCGGCCCTGCCGGCCAGTAGCGCCAACCCGAATCCCGACAACACCTGATCCGGTTCACCCGCAGCGGAACTCCTCGCCATGCTTAAGAAAAGCTTCACCGACCTGTTCGTCCGGAAGCCGGTCATCGCGCTGGTCGTCAACATCGTCATCCTGGTCCTGGGCCTCGTCGCCTACTTCCAGCTCAACACCCGGCAATACCCCCGCAGCGACAGCGCGGTGGTCAACGTCAACACCATCTACTTCGGCGCCAGCGCCGACACGGTCCGCGGTTACATCACCACCCAGCTGGAGCGCGTCATCGCCAGCGCCGACGGCATCGATTACATAGAGTCCGAGAGCCGTGCCGGCTTCAGCTCCATTCGCGTCTACCTCCGCCTCAACTACGACACGAATGCCGCGCTAGCGCAGATCAGTTCCAAGATCGACCAGGTGCGCAGCGAGCTGCCGCCCGAATCCGAGGCGCCGACCATCAACGTCGAGACCAGCGACAACCAGTTCGCGTCGATGTATCTGAGTTTCTACTCGGACGAACTCGACCAGAACCAGATCACCGACTACCTGAGCCGCATGGTCCAGCCGCGCCTCGCCGCGGTGAAGGGCATCCAGCGCGCTGACTTGCTCGGTGGCCGCGTGTTCGCCATGCGCATTTGGCTCAAACCCGATGCGCTCGCCGCCCACGGGCTCAGCCCCGCCGAGGTGCGCCAGGCATTGGTTGCCAACAACGCGCTCGCCGCGGTGGGCGCGACCAAGGGCAGCATGATCAGCGTCAGCCTTGTGGCCGACACCGATCTGCAGAGCGTCGATGAATTCCGCAATCTGGTCGTGGCCCAGCGCAACGGCGCCATTATCCGCCTCGAAGACGTGGCTGATGTGGTGCTCGGTGCCGAAAGCTACGACGAGGAAGTCCGTTTTGGCGGCCAGGCCGCGACCTTCATGGGCATTTGGGTGCTGCCGAGCGAAAGCACGGTCGAGGTCATCCAGCGCGTCCGCGAGGCCATGCCTGAAGTGGAGCGCAGCCTGCCCGCCGGTCTGAATGGCAAGATCGCCTACGATGCGACCAAATACATCGACGACGCCCTAAGCGAGATTGTGAAAACCCTCGTTGAGACGCTGCTCATCGTAGCCGTCGTCATCTTCCTTTTCCTCGGTTCCTTCCGCTCGG
>JAPOIC010000076.1 GCA_029979145.1 Opitutaceae bacterium | reverse complement strand
GGCGGCGCCGATGCCGAAGGAGGAGGTCATGGCCTGACGCTAGAGGAATCGCGGGCGGAAAAGAAGCCCGGTGCGCGGTGGGCGGACGGGAACCTAATTTTTTCCGGCCTTGACGCTCACAGGGCGGCCCGCACCTTGTGGTCCTTTGCCTTAACTACTGCCTGGTGGTGTAATGGCAGCACAGGCGACTTTGACTCGCCTAGTCATGGTTCGAATCCATGCCGGGCAGCCATTCGACGCGCTTCGCTTGCTCATGGCAGGCCACGCTCACTGGTGGGAGGCAAATGAAGGAGCGAAATGCACTCGTTGGTGGGTGGCGCGGGGTTATCCTCTGGCTATCACGCATGGCCGAGTCGGGGAAAATTTTCTGGTTTCGGAGCGTCGAGAGTCCTGGACCGGTTGAGGGGCTTTGGTTCGTTTATGTTCTGCAATCGGGGGATGGGGCGTTGTATGTGGGGCAAACCAGCCATGTGAGGAGGCGACTGACGCAGCATGAGGGCGGGCTAGGGACGAAGCATACGCGCGAGCACGGGAGTCCTAGGTTGGTTTTCTATGAAGGGCCGTATTCGTTGCAGAAGGCCGTGGAGCGTGAGGCGCAGTTAAAACGTTGGTCTCGGGCGAAAAAGGCGGCATTGATTCGCGGTGATTATGAACTGCTGCGCTTGTTGGCTCGCTCCCGGGAAGTCGGGGAGTGACCGAGTTTCGGGGCCGACGAACGGTCGGCTGGTCCTCGTTTCGGTAGGCGCGGAACAATGAAGGTCTTCATCTTCACTCTCGGCACGCGGGGGGATGTGCAGCCCTATGTGGCGTTGGCGCGGGGACTGATGGCGGCGGGGCATGAGGCGGTGGTGTGCACGGATGATCGGTTTCGCGATTTCATCGCGGGGCAAGGCGTGGCGGTGGCAGAGTTTAATGGGTTGATGGGCGACCTCACGGAGTCGGCTGAGACCAAGGAAGTGATGGAGCAGGGTGGTTCGGCAGGTTCGATGCTGCGACGGTTGCCGCATCTTATGCGGTTGTCGCGACGGCTGCAGGAATCCGTGATGTGCGATGGCTGGCGGGCGGCGGCGGCCAGCGGGGCGGACTTGATTGTTTATCATCCGAAGGCGTTCGGTGGGCCGCACTTCGCGGAGAAACTGGGGATCCCGGCGGTCATGGCAGTGCCGTTGCCGATGCTGGTGACGACGGGCGAGTTTCCGGTGATTGGGTTTCCCCGACTGCCGCTGGGACGCGGCTACAATCGGTTCACCTATGGCGTGCTTGAGCGAATTATGCGGATGATTTCGGGAAAGCACATCAAGCGGTGGCGGCGCGAGCACGGGATGCCGCGGGCGCCGCGGCGGTGGCTGGAGACGGCGACGGGGCGGGCGATTCCGGTCCTGCACGCTTACAGCGGTCATGTGGGTCCGGCGCCGGGGGATTGGCCGGAGTCGGCAGTGGCGACGGGGTATTGGTTTCTCGATGCGCCGGGCGACTGGCAACCGGACGCAGCATTGGCGGCGTTTCTCGCGGCGGGTGCGCCGCCGGTCTACGTTGGTTTCGGCAGCATGTCCGGCCAGCGGGCTAAGGCCCGGGCCGAACTGGTGCTCGCGGCACTGGCCCGCGCCGGAGTGCGGGGCATCTTGGCCGCGGGTTGGGGTGGGTTGGAGGCGGGGGCGGTGCCGGCCACCGTGCACTTGGTCAAGGAGGTGCCGCACGACTGGCTGTTTCCGCGCGTGGCGGCGGTAGTGCATCATGGTGGTGCAGGCACGACAGCGGCGGCGTTGCGGGCGGGACGGCCCAATGTGATTTGTCCATTCATTGCCGACCAACCGTTTTGGGGGTGGTGCGTGGCGGAGCACGGCTTGGGGCCGGCGCCGATTCCGCAGCGGAAGCTGACGATGGAGAAACTGGCGGTGGCAATTCGCGCGACACTGGACGATGGCGCCATGCGAGCGCGGGCGAATGCCATGGGCGAAAAGCTGCGGGCGGAGCACGGCATCGCCGCGGCGATCGACTGCTTGGGAAGAGCCGCCCGCGGCTTGCCTCTCCGCACGGGGCCGAGCAACGTGGGGCCGTCATGCTGATCCACTCTGTTTATTTCTGGCTGAAACCCGACCTGACCGACGCGCAGCGCGCCGACTTTCTGACGGCGCTCAAGGCGTTGGAGGACGTGCCTTCGGTGAAACACCTGTATTCCGGCACGCCCGCGGGCGTGCCGGACCGCCCGGTGGTGGACAAGAGCTTTGATTTCTCGATCACCTGCGTGTTCGACAATCTGGCGGCGCACAACGCCTACCAAGTGCACCCGCTGCACACGGCGTTCATCGCGGTCGGCAAGCCGCTCTGGACCCGCGTGCAGATTTACGACGCGGATTGAGGCGCGAGGCACCGCGAGCGCTCGGATGTAGGGTGGGGTCGCTGCCCCCGCCATCGCTAGAGGTGCACGGCAAAGGCGGGGTCAGCGACCTGCCCTACAATTTGTTGGAGCGAATTGTCCCCGATGCGCTCAATGCGTTGAGGTCAACGCGTTCCACCTGATCGGAATGAGGTAGGGCGTGCTCTCCGAGCGCGCCGTCAGCGCTGCCGGAAAAAAGAGAATTCAGAGGCCGAGAAGCCAGGAATTCCCATTTTCTGATTTCTTGGCTTCCTGTTTTCGGAATTAAACCCCTTTCGGCACACCCAACCATGCCGGCGCGCTTGGAGTGCGCGCCCTACCGAATGCATCGGTGCGGTCAGGCGCCGGCCGCGGCCGCTGCCTTCACGGCAAATGGCTCGAAGAATCCGGTCTGGGAAAGTGGGATGCGCGCGCGGACATAGACGCCGTCTTCGCGGTGGTCCTGTTCCTGGATGTGTCCGAGCTGGTGCAGCCGGGCGATGACGTCGTAGCGGTGGTGCGGCACGAGCAGCTCGGCGTAGCCTTGGGTGCCGGCCATGAGCTCAACGCAACGCTCCTCCAGCGTGGTGAGGCCCTCGCGGGTGTGGGCGCTGATGAACACGGCGTCGGGCACGAGTTGACGCGCGCGCTGCAAGTCGGCGGCGGTCGCGGCGTCGATTTTGTTAAAGACGGTGAGGATCGGCTTATCCGCCGCGCCGAGTTCAGTGAGCACGCCCAGCGTGGTGGCGTGGTGATGCTCGAAATTCGGGTTGGTGACGTCGATGACGTGGATCAGGAAATCCGCGACGATGGCCTCTTCGAGCGTGGCTTTGAAGGCTTCGATCAAGCGGTGGGGCAGCCGGCGGATGAAACCGACGGTGTCGGTCACGAGCAGCTTCTGGTTGCCGCGCAACAGGAGCTGGCGCGTGGTTGGGTCGAGCGTGGCGAAAAGCTTGTCCTCGGCCAGGACGTCGGCGCCGGTGAGCGAGTTCACGAGCGAGGATTTGCCCGCGTTGGTGTAGCCGACGATGGACGCAGTGGGGACCGGGACGCGCAGGCGCTTGCGGCGCTGCACGCCGCGCTGCTTCTGCACAACGGCGAGCTCGGCCCGCAGCCGCGTGATGCGGTCGCGCACGAGGCGGCGGTCCTGCTCGAGCTGGGTTTCGCCCTCGCCACCGAGTTTGCCCTTGCCGCGCTGCCGCGAAAGGTGGGTCCACGCGCGGGCGAGGCGCGGGAGCGAATACTCCATGCGCGCCAGCGCGATCTGGAGCACGGCCTCGCGGGTCTGGGCGCGGTCGGCGAAGATATCGAGGATGACCTCCTCGCGGTCGATCACGGCGATGCCGGAAAGCTTTTCCCAATTGCGCTGCTGGGCGGGGGTGAGCGACTCGTCCATTACGATCAGGTCGCAGTCGAGGTGCTTCGCCAGCGTGATGATCTGGTCGGTGCGGCCGCTGCCGAGGAGCGTGGCGGGCACGGGCTCGCGCAGGTTCACCAGCTCGGTGTGAACGACGCCGATCTGCAGGTTTTCCACCAACTCCACCAGTTCTTCGAGAAGCTCCTGGGCCTCGCCAACCCGCATCTCCGGCGTATTGACGCCCACGAGCAGGGCGCGTTCGCAACGGTTGGGATCGGCTTTTTGAGTGTTGTCGAGGAAGTCGGCCATGCAGGCAGGGGACGGACCATAGGCCGTGACTCCCGGCGGTCAAATCGGGATCGCGGGGAGGAAGCAAGGAGCGTGGAGTAGGGAGTAAGGTGCAGGGAGTGCCGACGTCTCGCCGGCAGGCGGAACGGGGAGCAGAGAGTGAAGATCTGAAATCCTGAAACTTGCATCTTAAAACTTGAAGGCTGAGAGCCCGCCGTCGCTCCGGAGGAGCTATGGCGCGGCAAACCCTCCGTCGCCGAGGCTATGGAGGACACGGCGAGGGGTGGTGTTATGCGTTTACGGCTTGAGGAGAGGCGCGCCCACCTTTGCCGGCGTCTCGCTGGCTGCACGACCGGCGAACTAAGAATTCTGAATCCAAGAAACCATGAATTCATGGCTTCCTGGTTTCTGAATTGGAAATCTCAAGGCATGCGAGGCGGGGTTTGGAAACCCCGCCCTACATCGATCTTCCGCGTGGGTAGATCATTGGAGTCATGTGACTGTTCATGACCTCGCCGACGGCGATGCCGGGGGCGAATTTCTCGCGGTCGAGCTCGCGGGATTTGGTGCCGGGCTCGATCAGGCGCATGTCTTCGTCCATGTAGATGATCGTCATGACGGCGCGCGGACGGTCCGACGTGTTGCGGCCGGCGCGGTGGAAGGTCCAGCCGTAGTGGAAGCTGACTTCGCCTAGGTCGAAGGGCGATTCGTCGAGCGGGTAGTTCTGTTCCTTCATGGAGCGGCCGATCTTTTCCTCGCTCTCGTCGCTGATGCCGAGCTCGCGGCCGGCCTCAAAGGCGTGGCTGCCGCGGGCGAAGGCCAGCGGGCCCAATTCCATGGGCGTGGCTTGGAGCGGAATCCACGCGGTCACCGAGTTGGCGTTGCTCATCGGCCAGTAATACTGGTCGGCATGCCACGGCGTGACGCCGCCGCCCGGCTCCTTGTAGAGAGCCTGGTCGTGATACATGCGCACGCCCTTCACGCCGAGGAGCTCGGCGGCGATGCGGGCGAGACGCTGGCCCCAGCAGAATTCCTTGATAGTCTCGTTCTCCGTCCAGATGTTGCCGACTTGGAGGAAGGCCTTGTGGTAGGTGTCGCGCTCCTCGATCGGCAGGTGCATCGTGTTGAGGCGGTGCACCTCGGACGTGATGATCGAGCCGTAGTGCGCCAGCACCTCGGCCGAAAGGACGTTCTTCAGTTTGATGTAGCCCTCGCGGCGGAAGCGGGCGATCTGCTCGTCGTTCAGCGCATAGGGGGAATCGATATCGAGGGTGGGGGCAGTGGAGGTCGTGGGCATTACGCCCGCCAGCCTACGCGAAGGCCGCGGCCCTGACTACGCGGCGATTGACCAGTTCTGATAGTTAATTACCTCCAAGAGCCGAAATCATGCTCGCGCAGTTTGAAAAAGTATCACTTCGGCCCGGCGAATCGTTTGCCTGCCGGGAGTTTGCGACGGCCCGGTTCTTCTCGCCCTTTCACTTTCACCCCGAGTGCGAGCTTACGTTGATCGAGGAAAGCCACGGCCTGCGGTTCGTGGGCGACAGCATTGGGCGGTTTGCGGTCGGCGACCTCGTGCTGCTCGGGCCCCAGCTGCCGCACTACTGGAACAACCCTCCGGAGTGGCGCGGGCGGGCGCGGTCGATCGTGGTGCAGTTTTTGCCCGGGATGTTCGGCGGGGCGCCGGAGTTGGCGGCGGTGCAACGCCTGCTGCAACGCGCGGCGCGCGGGGTGCATTTTTCCGGCCGGGCGGCGCGGGAGGCGGCGGAGCGCATGCGGCGCATGATGGGACTCGCGCCTTTGCCCCGGCTGCTGCTTTTGTTCGAAACCTTGGGTGCCCTGGCGTCGGCGCGGGGCACGCGATTACTGGCGAGCGCGGGTTATGCGCCGGAATTCAATGTCGCCGACCAAGGACGGCTCGCGCGCGTGCTTGATTATGTGAACACGGCGTTGGCCGACGGCGTGGAGCAGCGTGAAGCGGCGAGGCGGGCGGGGCTGACCCCGGCGGCCTTCAGCCGCTATTTCCGACGCAAACTCGGACATACTTTTGAGGCGTTTGTGAACGAAGTGCGGGTGGGGCGGATCTGCCGCGCCTTGGTGGACGAACCGGACCGGGCGGTGGCGGAAATCGCCTTCGCCAACGGCTACAACAACCTCGCGAATTTCAACCGGCAGTTCCGGCGTCGCACGGGTCTTGCGCCCTTGGCCTACCGGCGAAAGCAGCGCGGATTGTAAGCGTTTGGACGGCGATTGGTTACCTTGTTTTTACACGTTTTTAGCCGTGGCCGGGCTTGCTCAAGACGTTGTCGCCAAGGAGTTTTTGACTTACATGTCGAAGCCCAAGATTCTGTCGGTTGATGATGAGCAGGATATCTGCGGAATCGCCCAGCTGTTGCTGGAGAAGGCCGGCTGCGATGTCGTGTGCGCGACCGATCCGGCGCGGGCGTTGGCGGAGATCGAGCGGAAGGATTATGACTTGTTGATCACGGATATGCTGATGCCGGAGATCGATGGCTTGGAGCTGATCAATTCGGTGCGCCGGGCCAAGCCCGAACAACGCATCATGGCCATTTCGGGCGGCGGTATGGCCCCCCGGGAAAGCTACCTGCAGATCGCGTCGATGTATGGCGTCAACGGCGTGCTGGCGAAGCCCTTCAACGGCGACCAGTTGGTGCGCGCGGTCATTGCCTGCGGCGTGACCGTGCCGGGTGAATCGTAAGCGGAAGCGGCGTTATTTTTGCCGCGGATTGCGCGGATCTCCGCGGATGGAAGCAGGTGGGTGTTCTGTCCCAGCGGAGGCGCGCTCGCCGAGCGCTGTTGGCTTGTGTAGAGCGAGGTCGCCGACCCCGCCCTACATCTGGCTCAATTCGCGAACAGGACGCAGACGGCTTGGGGCAAGGACGCTTCGTGGGGCGTGTCGGTGAGCAGTCCGGTGTCGGCGTCGACTTTGAAACTGCGCAGGGTGTCGGAGTTCTGATTCGCGGCGAGCAGCCAGCGGCCGTCGGGTGACAGGGCGAAGTTGCGCGGGGAACGTCCGCCCGTGGGCGTGTGGCCGAGCGGCGTGAGTTTTCCCGAGGCGGAGTCGAAACCAAAGACGGCAATGCTATCGTGTCCGCGGTTGGAGCCGTAGACGAAGCGGCCGTTGGGATGCACGCGCACCTCGGCGGTGGTGCTGTCGCCGGTGAAATCCGCGGGCAGGGTCGACTGCGTGTCGAGCGGAGTGAGGCCACCGGTGGCGTCGTCGTAGGCGTAGCAGGTGAGGGTGCTGTTGAGTTCGTTGATTACGAACACATGCCGGCCGTCGGGGCTGAAGGCCGAATGTCGCGGACCGGCGCCGGGGGCGGTGGCCACGTAGGGCGTCGCCGCCGGCGTGAGCGTGGCGGCCGCGGCGTCGAGGTCGTAGGTGTAAACGCGATCCAAACCGAGGTCGCAGACAATGACGTGACGGTTGTTGGGCGAGATGTTGGCCGAGTGCACGTGCGCCGCCTCCTGGCGGGTCGGATGCACGCCCTTGCCGGTGTGCGGGATGATGCTGACGGGATCGCCCAGCGAGCGGTCGGCGTGGATGGGCAGGCTGGCGAGAATGGCGGTGTGGTAATGCGAGACCACGAGGCAGCGGCCGGTGCGGTCAACCGTGAGGTGGCAGGGGGCTTTGCCGCCGCTGTCCTGCACGCGGTCCGGGATGAGGTGGCCGGTTTCCAGATCAACGGCAAACGGCACCGCCAGCGTGTCGCGCTCACTCACGGCGTAGAGGTGCTTATTGTCGGGGGAGAGGGCGAGGAAGGAGGGATTCGCCGTGGTGGCAACCAGCTCGGGCGTGGACAGGGCGCCGGTTTCGCGGTCGAGCCGCACGGCGTAGATGCCCTTGCTGGTGGTGCGCGTGTAGGTGCCGAGGAAAACGAGGTGGTCGGAGGCGGAGACGGTCAGGGTCATGATCAGGAAAAGAAAAAAACGCATGGGGAATCAGTCCGAAGCAAGGGCTTCCTTGTAATGGCGCCTGCACATGGGGACGTAGCGCTCGTTACCGCCGATCTCGATCTGCGCGCCTTCGCGCAAACCCTTGCCGTCGGGGCCGACCCGCAGATTCATCGTGGCCTTGCGGCCGCAGTGACACATGGTCTTGAGCTCAATCAAGTCGTCCGCCACCGCCAGCAACGCGGCGCTGCCGGGAAAGAGCCGCCCCTGAAAATCCGTGCGCAAGCCGTAGCAAAGCACCGGAATCTCCAATCGGTCGGCGATGTCGGTGGCTTGGTCCACTTGGGCCGGGGACAGGAATTGCACCTCGTCGATCAATACGCAGGCGACCGGATCGTTGGCGTGCTCGGCCTCGACGCGGGCGAAGAGATCGTCGGTGGACCCGAGCACTTCGGCGGCGGCCTCGAGGCCGATGCGGGAGCGGACCTTTCCGACGCCCGCGCGATCGTCGATCGCCGGGGCGAAGACAAGGGTGCGCATGCCGCGCTCGTGGTAGTTGTAGCTGGTTTGGATGAGCACGGTAGATTTCCCCGCGTTCATCGCCGAATAGTAGAAGTAGACCTTCGCCATGCGCCCGCAGTGAAACGGTCACCGACCTTGCGGGCGAACGAAAAGACCCGGGAGCCCGCCTTCGCTCAGGTGGAGCTATGGCGCGGCAAGCCCTCCTTCGCCGAGGCTATTGAGGACTTGGTGGGGGGCCCCCTCCCCCGGGGGGTGG
>JAPOIC010000256.1 GCA_029979145.1 Opitutaceae bacterium | reverse complement strand
GGGATCCGTTTTGAATTCCTCAACCTCGGCGGCGGCATCGGTATCCCGTATCGCCCCGATCAGACCGCCGTGGATCTCGCCGCCGTCGGCACGAAAATCAAAGCCGCCTATGAGGCGACCATCGTCGCCGCCGGGCTCGGTCCCATCCGCATTGCCATGGAGTGCGGCCGCATGGTGACGGGCCCTTACGGTTATCTCGTGTCGCGCGTGCTGCACAAGAAGGAGATCTACAAGAACTACGTCGGCCTCGACGCCTGCATGGCCAACCTGATGCGCCCGGGCATGTATGGTTCCTATCACCATATTACCGTTCCGGGTCGCGAGGACGGCCCGCGCAAGGTCTACGACGTCACGGGCTCGCTCTGTGAAAACAACGACAAGTTCGCGATCGACCGTGAAATCGCCGACCCCGCCATCGGTGACCTCGTTGTCATCCATGATACGGGCGCGCACGGGCACTCAATGGGTTTCAACTACAACGGCAAGCTGCGCAGCGCCGAGGTGCTTTGGCAGGGTGAGGGGAAGTGGAAGCTCATCCGCCGCGCCGAGACTTACGCTGATCACTTCGCCACGTTGGATTTTCCAAGACTGGGTTAAAACCCTTAGATGCCCTTTCGGAACCTGCTTTTTACAAGTATTCTCCGAAAATAGGGTTTGATAGAAACTAGGGGTTTTGTCTTAGGTGGCGCCGTTGAGTTCGACGACGCCACCCTTTGATTCGGCGCCCATCCGGAAAAATCCGGCTGTTTCCCAGCCGGGCAATGGCGTCGCCGGGCATGGCTTCGTGAAGGCGCATGAGGATTCGATTTCGGAGTCGCGGCCCCCGTTTCCATTGTTTGTCGACGAGATCCAGCCGCCGCCCGCCCAGTATGGCCGGGAGAGCTACACCACGCGGCCGCCGTGGATGGCGTCCGACCAAGCCTTGATCAACGGCCAGAGCCTTACCGCCACGTATGCGGTCGACGGTGCTTCGCTCGCGCCCTTTCCCCTCGCACCGGCACCGACGGGAGACACCGATAAGACTGCGATTTACGAACCCGGCTATGATGGCGCTGCGACCCACGGCAGCGGCACTGCGCCGGCGTATGAACCCGTGGGCATGCCGATTCCGCGGCGTCGTTCCATGGGCGTGGGACTGTTTGCGCTCCTGTTTGCGCTGACGGCCAAGGCCGTGCCCTTCCTGGTGGTGCTGGGGGCGGGTTACTACACTTAGCGTTATTTCTTCGGTCCTCCGCCCATGGTCGAGGCGATGCGCCGACGGCTCGGTGGCGAGGCGGCGCCGACCGAGGAGGAGAAACCAAAATCGCGCGCGGCGCAGATGATGCAGCAGACGCGTGACGTCGTTTCGGCGAACGACTCCCGTATCAATTTCGCCAATGCGTTGGCTGACGAGGGTGTGGACTTGAACTAGCTGGCCGCACCTGGCGAAGACGGTGGTCCTGCCACCGCGGACCCCACCGCGGCTTTGTCACGCGCCATTGCCCCGGCGAAGGCGGAAGCCGAGGGCGGCGTCGCCGCCGACGCGCCCGCGCCAACGTCGAAGCGCGCCCGCGCGGCGCGTGAGTCCGGACCGATTTATGACGTGAGCCAGGTCATTCCCGGTCGCCTGTCGTTGCCTTCACCTGTTGAACCCTCCGTGGCCTTTATCGTCTGGGTGGACCGCACCCGCATCGCCGGCACGCGCGCCGGAACTTCGACCAAGGTTTTGATCAACGACCTCAATGTGCAACCGGGCGATCTGCTCGATCACTCGCTGGGGATTGTTTTCGACAGCCTCGACGCCGAGGCCTCGGTGGTGCGTTTCCGGGACAGAAACGGGGCGATCATCGGCAAACGTTTCTGACGCGTTTACCGGGCTGCTTGAGTCCTCCGAATCGTCCAAAACTCTCGGGACGAAAATGTGCCGCTTTGGCGCAAACACCGCGTGGCTGGATTGACCGCGGCGCGAGCGAAATCCGCGCATGGAATAGTTTGTGAATAAGTTAGCGCAATTTTGACGCGTCTGTTCTTGACGTGGGTGGGAGAAAAAGGGTTGAAATGGGGCATTGTGGGGCTCGTAGGCCCCGTCACTCCCATGTCCGCAGCTCAACCACCGCTCTACACGGGCCTTTTCAGGCACGCGCTGGACGACAAGAATCGGCTCACGATTCCGTCGGCGTGGCGGTTTGCGCACGGGTCGGACGACACGTTCCTGGCGACGCCGCATCCGGATGGTTACATCGCGGTGCTGCCGCCGGCCGAGGTGGAGAAACTGCGCGCGAAGATCGCGAGCATGGCGTTGAGCGATGGGGCGGGGCAGGACTTCGTCGCCCGCTTCTTCGCGCAGACCCAGTCGCTGTGGTTCGACAAGTCGGGCCGCATGAACCTGAGCGCGGAGCTGCTGGCCCACGCCGGGATCGCCAAGGACGCCGTCCTCGTCGGCGGCCTCACCAAGTTCAACCTCTACAACCCGGAGCGCTGGACGAAGGTCGAGGCGCGCACCTCCGGCGAGAACTTCGGCGACCTCATGCGCCGACTCGGCATCTGACGCCATGCACTACGCGCCGAAATTTTCTCCTTCGCGACAGGCGGTGCGCAAGGCGACGCGGGCGCTCTTGCTCTCGCGGCCTTTGACGGGCGCCTGGCAGGACGGGTCCGGCGATGGTGCCGCGTTTTCCCCCGAGGGCCTGCTCCCGCGCCTGCGGGCCAAGCTGGCCGCGCGGCTCGACGATCAACCGAAAACCGGAGGGGCGAACGATGCGCGCTGCGCTCACTGAAGGGACTGGCGACGTCATGAACCCCGGCCACCTTTCCGTCCTGTTGCCCGAGGTGCTCGACCTGCTCGCGCCCCGCGCCGGCGGCCGTTACCTCGACTGCACCTTTGGCGGTGGCGGTCACACCCGCGCGATCCTTGAAGCCGCGGACTGCTCCGTGATCGGGTTGGACCGCGACCCCGAGGCGCTGCCCCGGGCCGACGCCCTGCGCGCGGAGTTCGGTGAACGCTTTGCGCTGATCGACACGGATTTTGGGCGGCTGGCGG
>JAPOIC010000291.1 GCA_029979145.1 Opitutaceae bacterium | reverse complement strand
GGTTTCCTGGCTTCTGAATTATTCTCCGCGTCTTGGCGGTCCGCTTTGTAGGGCGGGGTTTCCGAACCCCGCCAGAGGACTAGGCCGCATTCGCGGCGGGGATTGGAATCCCCGCCCTACATTTTCTGTTCTGGCGTGGACATCTGATTTCGAGTCGGCTGCTGGGCGTGAAAGCGAAGGAAATCACGATTTGCGGATTGGCGGCGGTGCGGGCGCGGTTCCAGGCGGACGCGGCGTCGATCAAGCGGCTGTATTTCGATTACCCGACCGGCCGAAAAATCGGCGTGATGTGCAAGGCCCTCGCGGCCGCGAAAAAGATTTATCGCTGCGTTGAGTCGGCCGAGCTGGAGAAGATCGGCGGCACGGTGCACCACGGCGGGATTGTTGCCGTTGTGACGGCCATCGAACTGCGCCGACCGGGCAGCGCGGATATCCGGGCGTGGGCGGAGAAGCGCACCCCCATCCTCGTGCTCGATCGGGTCGGCAATGCCCACAACCTCGGCGCGCTGGCGCGCAGCGCCGGATTCTTTGGCGTCACCCAACTCGTCATTGCCGGTGGCGCGGCGGCCGCGCGGCCCAACGACGCCGCCTACCGCGTGGCCGAAGGCGGCCTCGAACAGCTGACGGTGTGGCAGGGGGAAGATCTGACGGCGTTTATCGGTGAGTTGCGATCCGCCGGCCACGTCGTGATCGCGGCGGCGACGCGCGGCGGCCGACCGGAGACGGCGGTGAAGCCCGGTGAACCGGTGGCCTTGGTTCTCGGCAACGAGGAACACGGTTTGGATCCAGCCGTGACGGCGGCGTGCACGCGGGCGGTGACGATTCCCGGCGGCGGCGCGGTCGAGTCACTCAATGTCTCGGTCGCCGGCGCGGTGCTCATGTGGGAATTGCTGGGACGCTCCGCCAAACGCTGAAGCGGTGGGTCGAGCGCTCCGCGCGCGACTGGTGGTGCTCTCGTAGCCGCGCGCGGAGCGCACGGCCCACCTTTATTTGGAGAACAGCCGCTTGAACCAATTTGGGCTCGTCCGGGCGACGGGTGCAGGAAGGGGCGCCTCCGGCACGCCGAGCAGCGGCTCAAAGTGGCCGGCCTTCTTGTAGAGAATGACGATGTCCTGCATGCCCCAGGCTTCCTCGAGGTAGGCCCGCATGATGACGTCGGGATAGCGCTGCAAGACGCGCATTAGCCATTCGGGCGACGAGACCGCGAGGCCGTAATCCGCCTCGGGGGTGCTTTCAAAGTAGCGCTGGTAGGCGAAGCCGGTGCGCGCGAATTCCTCGATTAGGGCGGGCTTTTCGATGTTCTCCGCGACATTGCGCCGCCCGCGGGCGAGCAGGCTGGGGACAGTGCGCCCCTGCACGCTAAAAATCAGCACGCCGCACTCCGCGGTCCAGCGGATGAAACAGTCAAGCGCGGCGAGCCAACGTTCTTCGGGCAGATGAGTGAGCAGCGAGCCCACCCAGATGAGGTCGAACTGCGCGGTGAACGGTAGTTTACGGAGGTCGGTTTCGGAATACACCGGATCGGCGCCAAACTCCTGCGCGCAAAAATCCACGCCGTCACGCTCAAGGTCGCAGGCGGTGATCTTGGCGTAGGGGTAGTGGGCCCGGAGCCAGCGCAATACACGCCCGTGACCGCAGGGCAGGTCGAGGATGTTCGGGTAGTGCGGCTTGTCGCAGAGCACGCTGGAAAAATGCACCAGTTCCAGCGCCCGCCGACCGAGGTCGAAGTATTGCTCCTCCAGTCCCGGGGCCACCATGCCGTCGTGCGGTGATACCACCCGTGAGGGGGTGAGCTGGCTGAAGTCGTAGAGCGGCCGCATGCGGGCTCACGGATGAGTCACTTTTCCCGGTGGGGCAAGCGAGGAGTCGTCGCCTCAGCGGACCGCGTGGAGCGTGCCGGTGCGGGGGGGGCGGGCCGGCGATGTCGACGTTCCCTTTCAAGCGGCTGTTCGCCACGATGCGATAAACGACGTTGGGGTTGTCCGCGATGCTGAAGCGCGAGTTGCTGGACGAGAAGTCGCGCGTGACGTGACCTCGAATTTTTAAGCCGCCCTGGGAGTTAGTCTGGGCCAAGAAAGGACCCAGACATGAAAGGTAAAAAATACAAGGCAGAGGAGAAGATCCGGATCCTGCGCGAAGCCGATGCCGGTGGGCGTGCGATTGCGGAGGTGTGCAAGGAGAAGAACATCTCGGAAGTG
>JAPOIC010000248.1 GCA_029979145.1 Opitutaceae bacterium | reverse complement strand
GCCCAGTTGAAGCATATGGCGATGAGCCAAGTCCGCGTGCCGGATTCCGCCACCGCGGAGGATCGCCAGAAGATCGAGGGGTTTCTCGACAAGGTCACCGCCCTCACCATGAGCGAGGCCAAGGCCCTCATGGCCAAGATGGATGTCGTCTACGCCGAGGTTTACACCGAGGACGAACTGCGGGCGATCACGACGTTTTTCCGGTCCCCCGAGGGCCGGTCGATGCTGGCCAAGCAACCCGCCCTGATGGCGAAGGTGATGCCGATGGCGCAGGAGATGCAGCAGAAGCTGCTGCCACGCATCCAGGCCTTGGTCGCGGAGGCGCGGGCCGAGGAAACGGCCGCGGCCGAAGCGCCGGCGGACGGAAACTGAGCGGCGGACTTTTGCAGCGCGTCGGCTCATCCGCACTTTCCTTCGGCGCGGGCACGCGTATCAGTTGAGCGCGTGGCTTCCTCCGCACCCAAGTCCCTGACCGGCGTCCTCGAGCGCATCATTTTCTTCAACGAGGAAAACCACTACACCATCGCCGAGTTTCGTCCCGACGCCGCGCGCCGCCCGGCCGGCGACGCCGACGAGAGCACCCACAAGGTCACCATCGTCGGCCCCTTGCCCGGCGTGGAATGCGGCGAAACCCTGCACCTCACCGGCGAGTGGACGCGTCACGCCCAGCATGGCGCGCAGTTCAAGGTCGCCGCCTTCAAGAGCGAACTCCCGTCCTCCGTCTACGGCATCCGCAAATACCTCGGCAGCGGCCTCGTGCCCGGCATTGGCAAGGTCTACGCCAACAAGATCGTCGACGCGTTTGGCACTGACACGTTTCGCGTCCTCAGCGAAGAGTCCGGCCGGCTGCGCGACGTCTCCGGCATCGGCAAAAAACGCGCCGGTTCGATCAAAGCCGCGTGGGACGAGAAGCGCACCGAGCGCGAGCTCTACATCTTTCTCCAGACCTACGGCGTGACGCCCGCGCAGTGCGTGAAGCTCGTCAACCGCTTCGGCGCCGACGCCAAGCGCGTCCTCATGCAGGAGCCCTACCGCGTGGCGCGCGAGATCGACGGCATCGGTTTCAAGACCGCCGACCGCATCGCGATCAACCTCGGCTTCGCCAACGACGCACCGCCGCGGCTCGACGCCGGCATTCTTTACGCGCTCGAGACCCTGCAGGAGGAGGGCCACACGGCGTTTCGCGAAGCCGACCTGCGCGATCACGCCGCGTTGCTGTTGGAGACCGATTCAAAATTTGTCGAAAGCCGCATCGCTGCGCTCGTCGAAAACAAGTCCCTCGTGCGGCACCAACCGGCGGGCGTGGCCAATCCACTCCCCGGATCTGCGCTGATTCAATTGCCGCCCAACGACCGCTATGAGCAAAAGATCGCGGATGTCGTGCGCCGTCTCGGCCAGGTCGCAAGCGGCCTCCCGGCCATCAAGGTCGACGCCGCAGTGCAATGGGCCGCGGACAAAGCCGGTTTCGCTTTTCATGAACTTCAGGCCACGGCGGTGAAACTCGCCTTGCAGCACAAGGTCACCGTGCTCACCGGCGGCCCGGGCACCGGCAAGACCACGATCCTGCGCGCGCTGGTCGACATTCTCCGCGCCAAAAAAGTGCGCGTGCACCTCGCCGCCCCGACCGGCCGCGCCGCCCAGCGGCTGGCCGAAACCACCGGCGGCTTTGCGTCGACCATCCACCGGCTGCTGAAATTCGATCCCTCGCGCGGCGGTTTCGTCGCCAACGAATCCACGCCGCTCGCCACGGATTTCCTCATCGTCGACGAAGCGTCGATGCTCGACGCACGACTTGCCGCCGCGCTCTTCCAAGCCGTGCCGGCGCGCGCGCATCTGCTGCTCGTCGGCGACACGGACCAGCTCCCCAGCGTCGGCGCGGGCAATGTCCTGAAGGACTTGATCGCCACGGAACTCGTCCCGGTCACGCGCCTCGCCGTCATCTACCGCCAGCAGGGGCAAAGCCAAATCGTGACCACCGCGCATGCGATCAACGCCGGCGATCCGTCACTGCCGCCGGTGCTCGGCAACGTGGCTGACGCCCAGGTCTGGTCCGACCTCAACTTCATCGCCGCCAACGACGCCGAGGACTGCGTCGCCAAGGTGATCCAGCTTTGCACGGATTTCATTCCACGCGTCTTAAAATGGCCGCACCCGGTCAACGACGTGCAGGTGCTCGCCCCGATGCACAAGGGCGTGGCCGGCGTCGGCAATCTCAACGCCCGCCTCCAGGCCGCGCTTAATCCGCACAGCCAGGGCCTGCGCCTCGGCGCCTCCGAATACCGCCCGGGTGACAAGCTCATCCAGCTGCGCAACAACTACGACAAGAATCTCTTCAACGGCGATATCGGCGCCATCACCGCCATCGACGGCGTGGCCGGCACGCTGACGGCGGATTTTGACGGCGACGTGCACACCTTCGACCGCGGCGAGCTCGGCGACCTCGCGCACGCCTACGCCATCAGCATCCACAAATCGCAGGGCAGCGAATACCCGGTGGTCATCGTGCCGCTGCTCAAGGCGCACTTCATGATGCTGCAGCGCAACCTGCTTTACACCGCCATCACCCGCGGCCGGAAAAAAGTGTTCCTCGTCGGCGAACCCGCCGCCTACGCCATGGCCGTGCGCAACAGTGAGTCGAAACAGCGCGTCACCCACCTGCGCGAAAAGCTCGCCGCCGCCCCGCCGCCGGACGTGACCTCGAATTTTTAAGCCGCCCTGGGAGTTAGTCTGGGCCGAGAAAGGACCCAGACATGAAAGGCAAGAAGTTCAAGACTGAGAGGAAGATCCGCATCCTGCGCGAGGCCGATGCCGGCGGACGGGCGATCGCGGAGGTGTGCAAGGAGAAGAACATCTCGGAGGTGACGTTCCACCGCTGGAAGCGGGAGTTCGTCATGATGGAGGCCAACGAGGCCAAGCGGCTGAAGGAACTGGAACGGGAGAACACCAAGTTGAAGAAGATGCTGGCGGACTCGCTGCTGGAAACCGGATGCTGCGCTTCGTGAACGAAAAAAGTTATGAGCCCGGGGCACGGCAACAACAAGTAGCTCGGCGGTCGCAACCCGAGCGGCCCGTTCATCCCGCCGCTCGTCCGCCCATCCGGGGCGTCGTCTTTTCATCTTCAGCAGCTTCCTTTTCATCATTTTGATAAACTTTCTTTTGATTCTTCGGAGTGATTCTCTCAAGAACT
>JAPOIC010000116.1 GCA_029979145.1 Opitutaceae bacterium | reverse complement strand
CCTCGCGGGTGGAGGGCGGCACGCCGTGCGCGGTTTGGTATTCGCGCACGAAGTCGAGCAAGGCGTCCTGTTTTTCCGAAGGCATGGGTTGTCAGTCGATAGCTATCAGTTGATAGCCCCAACCGGCCTTGGCAAGCGTGGCTTGCAAAAAACTGCAGAGGCCGCCTGCACCTGGCGTCGCGTCATCCCTTCGCGATCGACGAGCCGCCGCCGGTGGCGGGACGGCTGAACTTCTCGCGCCTGCTGCTGGCAGGGCCGGCGGCCGAAGTGTTGCCGCGTTTCACCGCCGACCTGCGCGCGGGCTTAACGCGGGCGCGGCAGGAAGCCGAGCACGATCGCTTGGCGGCCGGGGCGCGGTTGCACGCGTTGCGGTCACTGGCGCTCTTGGTCGACGCATCGTCGCTGGCAGCCTTGCTGGCCGAACTGGAGGTGCTGGTGCCGGCGGCCGTGGCGCTGACCCGCGAGCAGCTGTTGTTCGCGCGGGCCGACGACGAAGTGGCGCATATCATCGAAGAGGCGGAAGTCTTGGCAGCCTCAACCAAGCAAAACGCCCGGCACTAGGCCGGGCGTTGGGGAGAAAGGTTAAGAGAAAGACCGTTTAGCGGTATTCCTCGCCGGTGGTGGCGTTGACGATCTTGTAGTTCTCGACGTGGTAGTTGAGGTCCGCGCGGAAGGCGAGTTTCACGCCGTAGAGCTGCTCCATGCGGATGAGCAGGTCGGCGTCCTCGCTGCGGAGGCGTTCGAGGATGCTCGGGTGCACGAGGACGCGGAGGGAATACTCGGCCTTCTGGTCGCGCGCGATGAGGCGGCGGATGACAGAGGCCAGCTTGCGCTGCAGCTCGACGGACATGGTGGTCGCACTCTTCACGATGCCGCGGCCGCGGCAGTAGGGGCAGTCGGTGTAGAGGTTGGACGAGAGCGACTCCTGCTGGCGCTGGCGGGTCATCTGCATGATGCCGAGCGTCGATATGGGGAGGATGTGGTTCTTGGCTTTGTCCAACGCCATCTCGTCGACCATCTTCTCGTAGATGGCGTTGCGGTGGCGCCGCTCCTTCATGTCGATGAAGTCGATGATGATCAGGCCGCCAAGGTTGCGGAGGCGGATCTGGCGCGCGGCCTCGACTGCGGCCTCGATGTTGACGGCGTAGATGGTGTTCTTCTCGTCGCCGCCCTTGTTCTTGTGGGAGCCGGTGTTGACGTCGATGGAGATGAGGGCCTCGGTCTCGTCGATGATGATCTCGCCGCCGGAGGGGAGGCCGACCTTGCGCTGGAAGGTCTGCTCGATCTGGCGCTCGATGTTGAAGCGCTCGAAGATCGGGATGGTGTCGTCGTAGAGCGCGATGCGGGAGCGGGAGCGCTTGGAGATCTGGGCGACGAGGTCCTGGGTGTGGGTGTAGCCGGCCTTGTCGTCGATGAGGACGCGGTCGACTTCCTCGGTGAGGAAGTCGCGCACGGTGCGCTCGACGAGCCCGGGTTCCTGGTAGAGGCAGGCGGGCGAACGCTCGGACTTCATCTTGCGGGTGATCTCCTCCCACTGCTTGAGGAGGATGTGCAGGTCGCGGACGAAGTAACGGGTCTTCTTGCCCTCGCCGGCGGTGCGGACGATCACGCCCATGCCATCGGGGATGGTGAGCTCGTTGAGCATCTGCTTCAGACGCTTGCGCTCCTGCGGGTCCTCGATCTTGCGGGAGATGCCGCAGCCGTCGCTGAACGGCATCAGAATGAGGTAGCGGCCCGGGATGGAGAGGTTGGTCGTGGTGCGCGGGCCCTTGGTGCCGATGGGGCCCTTGGTGACCTGAATGACGATCTCGGAGCCGGGCGGGTAGAGCCGGGGGATGTCCTTGACGGTGGGCTCGGCGGGCTTGGCGGGGGCGTTCTTCTTCTTGTTGACGCGCACGACCTCGACGGAGGAGTCGGCGGCGGCGGGAAGCATGTCCCAGTAGTGGAGGAATGCGTTCTTGGTGTAGCCGATGTCGACGAAGGCGGCTTTGAGGCCGGGGTCGAGGTTCTTGATGCGGCCCTTGTAGATGCCGCCGACCATCCGGTTGTCGGAGTCGCGCTCGATCTCGAACTTCTCGAGGCGGCCGTCGACGAGGAGCGCGACGCGCTTCTCGAGCGGCTCGGAATTGATGATGAGTTCCCGGTAGGTCTCCTTTTCCTTCTGGAACACGGAGATGATCTTCTGGAGCAGCGGACGCTGTTTGCTGCGCTCGGTGGCGCCGGCTTTCAGCTCCGCGCTGGAAATGGCGGGGGCTTCGGAGACCGGCGGGGGATTGGCCAGCTCCTCGTCATACTTGTGGACGGGATCCTGCTGGGCCTCGGGGTTGGATTGGGATGAATCGCTCATGGTGCGTTGCGGGTGTTTGCGCGGGGCGCCCAAGGGCTGCGGTTGTGGCGCAGGAAATTCCGGCAGAGCGGTCAATATCGGGGCAAAGCTTCATTTTCAGGCAAAGTCCTTGCGGAATCGATAGACGCTCTGGACCAGTCCTTGCAGCAGGCAACAACTGAGCACAAAGGAGCCACCGTAACTGATAAAGGGAAGCGGTATGCCCGTGATGGGCACGAGCCCAATCGTCATGGCGATGTTCACGAACACGTGCACCGTGAACAGCACGGTGACACCGACGGCAATGAGGGTGCCGAGGCGATCGCGGGCGAGGCCGGCGATGCGAATGCCATTGAACAAAACCAAGCCGAACAGGCTGAGAACCGTTAAACTTCCCACTAAACCTTTCTCCTCGGCGATAACCGAGAAAATGAAATCGTTGTGCGCCACGGAGCGGGGCAGGTAGCCAAGCTGGGCCTGCGTGCCCTCGGTCCAGCCCTTGCCGGCGAATCCGCCGCTGCCGACCGAGATGAGGGATTGGCGCTGATTCCACCCGATGCCCATGGGGTCGATTTTGTCGGGTGCAACGAAGGAAATGATGCGATTGCGCTGGTAGTCGCGCAGCGGGACCCAGCTGTGGGACTCGAATTTGCCCCGGTCCCGCACGTAGGAGTAGCCGTTGGACTCCATGAAGTTGGCGTAACGCCAGGTATCCCACGCGGCCAAGCTGACAATCAGCAAAAAGGCCGCGAGCGCGCTCGCAAAAAAGCGGGCGGAGAGCTTGGATACGAAGAGCATGGAAAAGACCATCGGGGGCAGCACAATGGCCGACTTCAGGTCGGGCTGAAGCAGGATAAGAATCAAGGGCAATCCTACCGCAAGTGCCAATTTGCCAAGGACGTCCACCGATTGCCGCACTGTCCCGATCTGCGAACGAACGAGCAGGCTGGCCGTGATCAACAATACCGCAACCTTCGCGATCTCAGAGGGTTGGAACGCGAATAACCCGAAATCCAGCCACCGCTGGGCGCCGTAGCGCTCGCTCCCGATGCCGGGGATCAGAACGAACAGGAGGGGCAGGATGGCCAGGCCGTAAAACCAGTGCGCCACGCTCAGCCAAAACCGGTAGTCGACCAACGAGACCGCCATATAAACGCCGGCACCGAGCCCTAACCAGACGAGCTGGGTCATCCAATTGGTGCCATTGACCGACAGCTGGGCGCTGTAGATGAACATTACCCCGAAAATCCCCAAACCTAAGATGGCGATGGGGTTGATCCAATCCCAACGCCCGCGTGTGCTGGTCTTGAACAGCGACAGGGAATCGAGGGGCGAGGACAGCTTCACGGGTGGTGCAGCTCAAACAGATGTCGCTGCATTTTGCAATGACCCTGCGTTCGCTGACGCACTTTCCCCTAGGGCCTCCGGCACGGTGGGGGTGGCGCTCGCGAGCCCGAGGGCGCTCCAAAAGTTCACTGCGCCCATCGGGCCCTCGAGGACGACGCCAAAACAGGCGCTGATCAGCACGATCCATGCGGTGCCGGTGGATTTGCCAATCTTTATCGGCACCGACTGGATTGGCCGGGCGGCGGAAGTGACGCAGGTGGAGCGCGACATTTTGCCGCCGGACACAGGTTACTCGCTCCGCAACTATGTCGCCCTTCACCAACCCGGGAAGCAGGTTTTTCTTTCGATCGTGCTCAGCGGGCGGGACCGCAGTTCAATTCACCGGCCTGAGCTGTGTGTGGCGGGGCAGGGGTGGACCATCACCGGACGCGATCACGAGGCTTTTGCCGTGGGGGCCGAACGGATACCCGCCACGTTGCTGCACATCGAGCATCAGACTGCTTCCGGCCAACCTTACCCGGCCTTGCTCGCCTACTGGTTTGTGAGCAGCAACCGCGTGGTTGCGACCCATTGGGAGCGCATGCTTTATGGCGCGTGGGACCGGCTGCGGTATGGCCGGGCCGACCGCTGGGCCTATGTGCTTTTGCAGACCGATGCCCGTGATGGCGAGGCGGCGGCGCTGGGGCGGATGCGCGAGGTCGTGGTCGGCACGGTGCCTGCTTTTCAGCGGCCCGCCGACCCCCGCGACTGAGGGGGAGAAAGCTTGAGCTTTGCCCGGCCGGGGCTACGGTTCCCGGCCCTTGATGAACTTGAGTTCCCACCCGCTCGCCAGCCTGCTTGCTGCCGGCAGTCAATTCGACTGGCTGCAGGCGGTGTCTGTGCTCGTGGGCATGGGCATCGGGTTCTGGACGGCGTGGCTGATCACGCGGGGCATGCGCCGCGAAGCCCGCGAAAATGCGGAAAATTTCATCCAAGTCGCCCGGCGCGAGGCGGCCGTGGCGGCCGAGGAAGTGAAGCAGAAGGCGACCGAGGAAATCCGCGAAAAGCGTGCGGAGTTGAGCAAGGAATTTTCCCGCAAGGAAATCGACTCGGAGGTCCGCCTCCGCGAAATCCGCGCCCACGAGGAGTCGCTGGCCCTGCTCGACTACCAGCTGGAGCAGCGGCAGGAGCGCATCAATCGCGAGAATTCCGCCGTGCGCCAGGCGCGCGATGCGATCCGCGCCCTGTCGAAGAGCGTCCGCAAACGTCTCGAGGGCGTGTCGCAAATGGATGCGGAGGAGATCAAGCGGACCTTGCGCGAGGAAGTCATGCTTGAGTGTCAGGACGAACTGCGCGCCCTGCGGCGCGAGACCTTGGAAAAGTCTGAGCACGAGTTGGAGCGCGAGGCGCAGCGCAAGTTGATCGCCACGATGCAGCGCCTCGCCGTGCGGCCGAATAACGATCTTTCCGCGACCATCATCCAACTCCCGAGCGAGGAAATGAAGGGCCGCATCATCGGCCGCGAGGGCCGCAACATCAAGGCGTTCGAGGCGGCCACGGGCGTGACCGTGTTGATCGACGAGTCGCCGCAGACGGTGTTGATCTCATCGTTCGATCCCGTGCGCCGGGAGGTGGCGCGCAACGCGCTGGAAGCGCTGGTGAAGGACGGCCGCATTCACCCGGCGACGATCGAAGAGTTCGTGAAGTCGGCGCAGTCAGAGGTCGGTGCGCAGGCCACGCAGGCCGGCGAAGACGCCGTCACCCGACTCAACATCAACGGCCTGCACCCCGAGATCATCGGGCTGCTGGGCAAGTTGAAATACCGCTTTTCCTACAACCAGAACGTGCTCGATCATTCGATTGAGACGGCCTTCCTCGCCTCGATGATCGCGAGCGAAGTCGGGTTGGATCCCAATCTGGCGAAGCGCGCCGGCCTGCTGCACGACATCGGCAAGGCCATCTCGGCGGAGCTGGAGGGCAGCCACGCGCGCATCGGCGCCGAATTTATCAAGCGCTACGGCGAGACGCCGATTGTGGTGAACGCCGTCGAGGCGCACCACGAGGAGGTCAAGCCGGAGACGGTTTACGCCGGGTTGGTCATCCTCGCCGACACGATTTCCGCGGTGCGCCCCGGCGCGCGCGCCGAGAGCATCACCGGCTACGTGCAGCGTTTGGAGCGCTTGGAGCAGCTCGCGAACTCGATCGAGGGCGTGCAGCAGTCGTTTGCCATCCAGGCGGGCCGCGAAATCCGCGTCGTCGTTTCCCCGGAGCAGGTCACCGACGACCGCGCCCGCGAGATCGCCCGCGAGCTGCGGCAGCGCGTCGAGGCCGAACTGGAGTATCCCAGCGCGATCAAGATCACGGTGATCCGCGAGCAGCGTTTCACTGAAACGGCGACGTAGGCCGGGGCCTGAGTGCAAGTGGCAAGTGCACAAGGAGCAAGTGGCAGGAGCGCCAATGGCCGGTGAGGAAGGAAAGTGCGTGGGGAAGAAATGCGCCAAGGAGGCAAAGAGTGACTGGCAGTCGCACACATCCTGTGTCTTGATCCTTGGCACTTGATCCTTTTCTCCAGATGGCCGACCCGAAGATCCTCGAAACTTTTCCCAATCCCGCGCCGCACCGCGACTACGTGATCGCGCACACGCACCACGAGTTCACGTCGGTCTGCCCGATGACCGGCCACCCGGATTTTGCCGACATCACCGTGCGCTACGTGGCGGACAAGACCTGCGTCGAGCTGAAGTCGCTCAAGCTTTATTTCCACGCCTTCCGCAACGAGGGCATCTTCTTCGAAGCCGCGACCAACAAGATCTGCGACGATCTGGGCAAGGCCCTGAAGCCGCGCGCGCTCACCATCATCGCAAACTGGAAAGCCCGCTGCGGTTTCAGCTCGGTCATCACGGCTGAGTGGAAGCAGGCAAAGCGGAAGAAGTGAGGTCGTTGATGTAGG
>JAPOIC010000200.1 GCA_029979145.1 Opitutaceae bacterium | reverse complement strand
GCCTACGATATCTGGGCGGCGATCTTCAAGGCCGACGGCCTCGATCCGGCCGTGCACATCGTCAACGGCAACAAGAAGGACAATTTTTGGATGATGGGCGACACCGGCCCCTGCGGCCCGTGCTCCGAGATCCATTTCAATCTCCTCCCCTCCGACGACGAGGCCGCGGGCCGCAAGCTGGTCAACGACTCCAGCCCGCGCTGCATCGAAATCTGGAATCACGTTTTCATCCAGTTCAACGCCAACGCCGACGGCACCTTTTCGCCGCTGGCCGCGAAGCACGTCGACACTGGCATGGGCTTTGAACGCGTCGCCGGCATCCACGCCACGACAAACGGCTTCAAGGATTTCTCCAAGGACCCGTCGAACTATGCCGCGGATGTCTTTGCTCCGCTGTTCGCCAAAGTCGCCACGCTCTCCGGCAAGACCTACGCCGGCACCGTGCCGACCAAGCGCGAGGGTCTGACCGCGCAGGAAAACACCGACGTCGCCTTCCGCGTCCTCGCCGACCACGCCCGCTGCGTCGGCTGCGCCATCGCCGACGGCATCATGCCCGGCAACGAAGGCCGCAACTACGTCATCCGCCGCATCCTCCGCCGCGGCATCCTCTACGGCACCAAGCTAGGCCTGAGGGCGGGCTTCTTCGAGCAACTCGTCGCCCCCGTCGTCGAGTCCCTCGGCCATGTGTTTCCCGAGCTCAAACAGCAGCAACCAATCATTGAGCGCGTGATCCGCAGTGAAGAGGAGAGCTTTGGGCGAACGCTGGAACGCGGACTGCAAATCTTCACGAAAGCTGCTGCGTCTGGCGCTATCAACGGTGCGGCCGCATTCGAACTTTACGACACCTACGGCTTTCCGCTCGACATGACCCAGCTCCTCGCAACGGAGCGTGGGCTCACGGTCGACACGGCCAAGTTCGAGGAACTCATGGAGCAGCAGCGCGAGCGCGCCCGCGCGGCGCAGAAGAAGGAAGTCATCGTCGCCGCCACCGAAGGCGAGGACACCAACGTCGCCGCCACGAAATTCCTCGGCTACACCACCGTGACGGCGCATGGCGTCGTGACGAATGTCATCAGCTCCGGTGACGACACCTTCCTCGCGTTTGACCAAACCCCGTTCTACGCCGAGATGGGCGGCCAAGCCGGCGACACGGGCACGGCCCTGATCAATGGTCGTTCGATCCACTTCACCGACACGGTGAAGGACAAGTCCGGCCGCCACCTGCACAAAGTCGCAGCGAAAACCGATCTCGCGGGCATCGCCGCCGGCGCCAGAGCCGAGCTCGCCGTCGACCTCGTGCGTCGCCGCGCCATTTCCCGCCACCACAGCGCCGCCCATCTCATTCACTGGGCGCTGCGCAAGGTTCTCGGCACGCACGTGCGCCAGGCGGGCACGTCCAAGACGCCGGAACGCATGCGCTTTGACTTCTCGCACTTCGAGGCGATGACGCCCGCGCAGCTGCATGAGGTTGAGCAACTCGTGAACGACAAGGTCATCGACAACGCCAAGGTCGACGCCTACGAGACCGACTTCGACAAGAAGCCCGCCGACACCCTCGCCTTCTTCGGCGACAAATACGGCAAGATCGTCCGCGTCGTCGACATCGGCGGCTACAGCCGCGAGCTCTGCGGCGGCACGCACGTTGGCACTACCGGCGAAATCGGTCTGATCAAGATTGTCGCCGAAATGGCCATCGCCGCCGGCACCCGGCGCATCGAGGCCGTCGCCGGCCAACCCGCCTATACCTTTGTCACGGACCACGAGGGCGCCCTGAAAGCCGTGAGCGCCAAGCTCAACGCCGGCCCGCAGGACGTCGTCCAAAAGCTCGACTCCCTCCTCGCCCACCAAAAGGAACTCGAGCGCAAGCTGAGGGCCTTCGAGCAAAAAGCCGCCGCTGGTCTCGCCGACGAACTCGTGGCCCAGGCGCTTGAGCGGGACGGCCTGAAGTTCGTTTCCGCCGTGGTCTCCACCGACTCCCCCGACGCATTGCGCGCCCTCGGCTCCCAAGTCATCGCCAAGCTCGGCGAAGGCGTGGTGCAGCTTGGCGCCGCCTTCGAGGACAAGGCCACGGTCGTGGCCTTCTGCTCCCCCGCCGCGGTGAAGGCCGGCCATCAGGCCGGCAAGCTTGTTGGCGCGCTCGCCGCCCAGATCGGCGGCAAAGGCGGCGGCAAGCCGGATTTCGCGATGGGCGGCGGCAAAGAGCCCGCCAAGCTCGCCGCCGCGCTAGGCCTCTGAGCGCGACTGGAGCCAGCGTCGCAGCACGCGTTGCAATTCGGGCTTGCGCACTGGCTTGCTCACGAAGTCGACCATCCCCTCGGCCGTGCAGGCCTCGCGGTCCTCGATCGTCGTGTTCGCCGTGATGGCCACGATCGGCGGCGCCTTCGTAACGGTGCGTCGAATCTCCCGCGTCGCGCTGTCGCCGTCCATCACCGGCATGCGACAATCCATCAGCACCAAGTCGTAGTGATGCAGCCGCGCGAGCGCGACGGCCTCGGCGCCGTTCTGCGCCGACTCCACGCGGCAGCCGAACTGCTCCAACTGCTTCGTGAGCACCATGCGGTTCACGGCGTCGTCGTCCACGACCAGCACCAAGCCGGTCGTCAGTGCCTCGGCAGCAGGAGCGGTTAGGCGTCCACCGGCCCAACGCAAGCAGGGCTAACCCCTAAACAAGGTTGCGGGAGGACCCGTTCATGCCACTTTGCGTGCGTATATGTCCGACGTCACCGCCGCGCCCGCGCCGCGCCTTGCCTGCATCCTCGCGTTCGATGCGTCGAACCGGCTGGCCGTGCGCAAGCTCGGTTCCAAGGCCGGCCTGCCCTTCACCGGCACGGACCTGGCCATGGCCACCGCGCGCCTGGAGTCGGCCTTCCCTGCCCACACCGCCCCGGCCGAATATTTCACCGTCACCGCCGGTGGCCGGACCCACGTGGTTCACTTCGTGCAGATCGAGGGCCAGACCTTGGATGCGGAAATCACCTTCCTGGCGATCGAGGCCTTGGAAACCACTCCGGGCCTCGCCGCCCCGTCGTTGCAGGCCATCCTGGCCGAGATTGACCCGCACCTGATCGAGGTCCCCTACCTGCACATCGGCGAGAACGACTTCATCTACAAGTTCCGGCCGGAAAAGGAACGCAATGCCGCCATCTACGCCGCCGACCCGGAATCGAGCGCCCTTTACCAATCGCGCCTCTGTGCCTTGATCAAACAGCGAGCGCGCACCCACGAGCGCACCGCCGCCGATCCCGTGCCCCTCGACTTCGGCGCCGTGCGCTACCTGATTCCCAGCCACTTTGGATTTTGCCTCGGCGTGAAAAATGCCATCGAGCGCGCCTATGAAACACTTGCGGCCAATCCCGGCCGGCGCGTGTTTATGCTCTCGGAGCTCATTCACAATCCGTTCGTCAACGCCGACCTGCTCCGCCGCGGATTGGCCTACCTGCAAACCGACAAAGGCATCCCTTTCACCACCACGGGCCAAACGACCAAAGAAGCACCGGCCGCCTCGTTGCTATGGGACACGCTCACATCCGACGACATCGTCATCATACCGGCCTTCGGCGCGACTGATGAGGACAAGCGAAAGCTCGTCCGCAAGGGCATCGCCGTCTGCCAATACGATGCAACCTGCATGCTCGTGGAGAAAGTCTGGAAGGCCGCCCGCACCTACGGCCGCGCCGGGTTTAGCGTGATCATCCACGGCAAGGCGGAGCACGAAGAGACCAAAGCGACTTTTTCCAATACCCGCCGGCACGGACCGGCCCTGATTGTCCGCGATCTGGAGGAGACGCGCCAACTCGGCCGGATCATCAGCGCCAAGGACGACGCCGCGAAAGAGGAGTTCCACCGGCTGTTTGCCGGCAAGCATACCCCGGGTTTCGATCCTGTTCGCGACTTGGAACGCGTGGCGGTGGTAAATCAGACCACGCTGCTGGTGAACGAGACCCGCGCGATCATCGACTACCTCCGCGAACTCTTCGTCACCCAGCACGGCCCCGCCGGTGCGGAGCGCGTCGGTGGCAGCGGCCGCAATGACACGTTGTGCTATGCCACCCAGGTCAACCAAGACGCACTCGCGCGCGCGCTGAACGAACCGCTGGACGCCGCGTTCGTCATCGGCGGCAAGAATTCGTCAAACACCTACCAACTCTATCGGCTCTGCGAGCAAACCCTGGGGCAACGCGCCTACTTCATTCAATCGGAG
>JAPOIC010000278.1 GCA_029979145.1 Opitutaceae bacterium | reverse complement strand
CGTGGCGATGGCGATCGTCTCCGAGGCATGGGTGCCGAGGTAGGCGGCGACGCCGAACGCGGCGATGCCGGCGCAGGCGGTGAGTTCGAGAATTTTGATGAGTTTCATGGCAGTCATGGTTTGAATTTGAGTTGCCCTTAAAACGCAGTCGGGGTCGTGAAAGTTACAAAAAACCGCTCAAAATGAGGAGCGGTGAATGCACGGGATGAGCGGGCGTGTTTCCGGGATCAAGGTCGCAGCACCTGGAATGCGAGGCGGTGATCGCCGTCGTTGGGCGCGGGTTGCACCTCGAGCAAAGTGCAAAGCAGATCGTAGACGTGGATATTTTCGAAAGGTGCGATGACGAGACTGGATTTGAAGGCCGGGCCGGACGCGACGAACAGCGCGCTCATCGCAGGATCGGCGGGGGCGTAGCCGTGCGCGCCGCCCTTGGTCCAGCCGTCGTGGTTTTGGTCTGCGATCTTCTGTCGCGTCAGGACCAACCAGCCGGAGGCCGGCACCAGCACGACCTCAGGAATGCGAAGGTTGGCGCTGTAGTGTAGTTCGGCGGGGAGGTCCTCGCGTTGCCACACCCGGAAGTGCGGGTGGGTGCCGTGAAATTTTTTGTAGAGACTTTCGCTGTCGCCGTCGCGCGGGCGCAGCCCCACGAGGTAACCGGAGAAATCGATCTGCACCGTGAGCGGGTCCACAAAATCGTCGATCGCAATGCGACGATCGGCGCTGACTTCGGTCATGCCATGGTCCGCTACCACCACATAATTTACCAAGTCCTCGAGGCTGAGGGCGTGGACGCCGTCAACGAGCCGCTTGATAGCCTGATCGACGACCAGCAGCGCCTCGCGGGTCTCGGACGCATCGGGTCCAAACGCATGGCCGGCGCCGTCCACGATATCAAAGTAGAGTGTGATGAGCCGCGGGCGTTCACTTGCCGGCAGTTTCAACCAGTCGAGCACTTGGTCGGTGCGTTGATCGCTGCTCAGCTTCCAGTCGTAGCGCTCCCAGCGATCCGGCCGCCCGCCGTTGATCTCGGCTTCAGATCCCGGCCAGAACATGCAGGCGGTCGGCACGCCTTGCTTGGCGGCGGTCACCCAAATTGGCTCACCGCCCCACCAGCGGCTTTCCCGCGGCCCGGGATGGTTGCCGAGGGCGAACTCGGCGCGCATGGCCGGGTCGAACATGGAATTGCTGACGATGCCGTGGTGCTCGGGCCTCAGGCCGGTCACAAGCGTGTAGTGATTGGGGAACGTGGACGAGGGGAAGCAAGGCACCATGCGCTCGGCGCGAACGCCCTGCGCGGCCAACGCGTTCAAGGTCGGCGGGGCGTATTTTTGCAGATAGTCCCAACGTCCGCCGTCGATGGAGATCAGGATGACAATCGCGGCCGAGTTGGCGGCGCGGGCCGTGGCGAACACGGCGAGGCCGGCGAGGAGGAGAAAAAACGTCCGGACGACTTTCATGGTTTCGATACGAGGGTCGCAAGGGTGGCGCCCCAGCCCCCGGAGTGTTCATCGCCGGCGCGGAAGTCGACCACCCAAGGCGAACGTTGCAGCAGGGTATGGACGGTCGTGCGGAGGGTGCCGGTGCCTTTGCCGTGAATGATTCGCACTTCGCGAAAACCGCGGTCCACGCATGCCTCCAGCCAGGCGGGAATCAACTCGGGCAGGTCGCAGGGCTGGAACGTGTGCAGGTCCAGTTCCCACGTAATCGGGTATTCAACCGGTTCGTCCGGCGGCGGCTGCGCATGCGGATCGGACCCCGTCATCGCGTCAGTCCTTTTCCGGCGGCCGCTCGGGGGGAGGTGTCGCCGCGGGGAGAGCGGCCGGTTTTACCGGTTTGGCCGGCTCCACGGCCTCATCCATCGCGCGTTTGAACTCGTCCTCCACATTGCCGGCCGCCTTTTTGAATTCGCGCATCGTTTTTCCCAAGCCACGGGCGAATTCCGGCAGCTTTTGGCCGCCGAAAAGGAGCAGCACGACGAACAGGATCATCATCAGTTCGGGGCCGCCGACGCCTTCGATGAAGGCGATGATATCCGTGGTCAGGTGCATGAGTGCGTCCGAGAGACGGAAAGGAGGTCGGGCGGAAGGTCAATAGCCGCCGCATCAGGCGTTGGCGCGGCGGGCGGCGACTTGCCGGCGCCAGTCGCGCGGGCCGGCCCCGCTGTGCTGCTTGAAACGCAGGGTGAAATAAAACGGATTCTCGAACCCCACTTGCCGGGCGATCACGCGGATGGGCTCCTGGGTAAACTCCAGCAGTTGGCGGGCACGGCTGAGGCGCAGCGACTCGAGGTAGCGTTGCGGGGTCTGTCCGGTTTGGGTGCGGAACAGGTGCGCGAACCGGGAGGGCGACAGCCCGCAGCGGGTGGCCACCTGCGCCACAGTCAGCGGCTCGGCAAAGTGGCTGGACAGAAACTCGACCGCTACCCGAATCCGGGCGTCAAGCTGCGAGGTTTCGCCGCGGGGGTTGAACCGGTCGCAGCGCAGGATGATCTCCTCGAGAGCGTTCATGGCCAATTCGCGGCGGACGCGGTCGGCG
>JAPOIC010000009.1 GCA_029979145.1 Opitutaceae bacterium | reverse complement strand
TCTGCGATCTCCGGTAAGACAGGTTTTAAGAGGAGGGCGCGGGGAACGCGGAGGTGGGATATGGATTCTTCGCTTCGCGGAAGGGGTCAATTTTGCTTCAGTGGCCTCATGCCGCGCGCTGCCAGCACTTCTGTTTCGATCACCCGCTTGTCCGGAATGGCGTCGGCGGCGGTGGGCGAGGACCGGGTGGCCATGGAGGAGCCGTTGGAAATCCGCGTCGGCGGGACCAGCGTGGCCGTGGTGATGCGCACCCCGGGGCATGACCGTGAACTCGCGGCGGGATTCCTGGTGACCGAGGGGATGCTGCAGCGGCGGGAGCAGGTGCTGGACTTGGTGTATTGCCGGGCGGAGGGCGGGCCGGAGGAAAACATTCTGGACGTGCTGCTCGCGCCGGACGCGGCCGTGGATTTGTCGAAGCTCACGCGCCACGTGTTCACTTCTTCGAGTTGTGGCATTTGCAGCAAGGCAAGCATTGATGCGATCCGGGCGCATTTTCCGCCCGTGGAACGTCCACTGGTTCCGCGCCGTTCGGTGCTGGCGGGATTGCCCGCGGCGCTGCGGGCGGCGCAGGCGACCTTTGACCAGACGGGCGGGCTGCACGCAGCGGCGCTCTTTGCCGCCGACGGCACCCTGCGCGCGGTGCGCGAGGACGTGGGCCGGCACAACGCCGTGGACAAGCTGACGGGTCGCGCCTTCCTCGACGGCGCGCTGCCGCTGGCCGACGCCATCCTGCTGGTGAGCGGGCGGGTGTCGTTTGAGATCATGCAAAAGGCCCTGGGCGCGGGCATCCCGGTCGTGGCGGCGATTTCGGCGCCATCGAGCGCGGCGGTGGAATTTGCCCAAGCCAGCGGGCAGACGCTGGTGGGTTTTCTGCGACCGGCGGAGGGTGGGGGCATGCGGATGAATGTTTACGCCGGCACCGTGGCGGATTGATGCTGTCGGACCCGAGCCCATGAATTGTTTGACGAGATTTTATTGTAGGGCGGGGCCTCCGAACCCCGCCGCGAATGGTTCGCTGCCGGCTTGGCGGGGAATGGAATCCCCGCCCTACACCCTATGAAGACCCGCTTGATTCTTTTTCTTTGCCTGTGGCTGCCGCTGGCGGCGCAGGAGGCGCGTGACGAGTCGCTGGCGGAGCGCGGGCTGCGCCAGCTCGTCGAGCGCCAACGCGAGTTGCTGGGCAAGGCGGCGAAGGCGGGAGAGCATTTCGACGAGGCGGCGTTCCAGACGCAAATGCAGCAGCTCTGCCAGGGGTATGAGTCGTTTCTCCGCGACAACCCGGAGTTCGCCGCGGGTTACGCGACCTACGGCTACCTGCTACGCCAGATCGGCATGGAGCGCGAGAGCGTGGTGATGTTTCTCAAGGCCAACCAACTCGACCCGGACATCCCGCTGGTGAAAAACCAGATCGGCAATTACCTGGCCGAGCACGGCAAGCCGCTGGAGGCCGTGAACTATTACCTTGCCGCCATCAAGCTCGCGCCTGACGAGCCGCTCTACCACTTCCAACTCGGCACGCTGCTGCACAACTCGCGCGACACGTTTCTGAAGTCCGGCGAGTGGACGTCCGACGGAATC
Organism: Opitutaceae bacterium; assembly: GCA_029979145.1. GTDB lineage: Bacteria > Verrucomicrobiota > Verrucomicrobiia > Opitutales > Opitutaceae > Cephaloticoccus. Next base: position 18,725 of record JAPOIC010000009.1, on the reverse strand, counting down.
GACCATGCGATGCATGAGGGTTTCCGCCGCGCGGCAGAGCTGGGGCCGGACCGGTTTGAGTTTGTCTACCGCTACGGCGAGTCTTTTTACGACGCACCTGATCCCGACTGGGACAAGGCGCTGGCGGTGTGGGCCGGGCTCGAGGAGAAGGCCACGACCAACATTGAGCGCCAGACCATGCGGCTGCACGCGGCCAACGTGTGCGTGCAATCTGGCAAAACCGTCCACGCCCAGGCGCTGCTCGCGACGATCACCGAACCTGAACTGCAGACGCAGAAGGAAAAGCTAGTTGCGGAGATGGCAGCCGGCCCCGAGAAGTGAGGCGTCATGGACCTAGGCATTGATCCCGAGACCCTGCGCAGGGGTCTGATCTTCTACATCCTCCTCGTTGCGAGTCTCAGTATCCACGAGTGGGCGCACGCTTTCGTGGCGGACAAGCTTGGCGACTTCACGCCGTCGACCGAAGGCCGGGTGACGCTCAATCCGATTGCGCACATGGACCTGCTCGGTTCGGTGATTTTTCCGCTGATGTGCATCTTTGTCTTACCGGGCGGCCTGCTCTTTGGCTGGGGCAAGCCCGTGCGGATCAACCCATCGAATTTTGCGCATCGGAAGCGCGACGAATTGCTGACCACGCTGGCGGGACCGGGCTCGAATCTGGGGCTCGCGATGATCGGGGCGGTGGTGGGCGGCCTCGTGTTCAAGTGGGAGCCGCGCTCGGCCGAGATCTTTGTCCAGCTCATCGGCCTCAATGTGTTGCTGGCGGTGTTCAATCTCATTCCCCTGCCGCCGCTCGACGGCGGGCAGGTGCTGCGGCACGTGGTCGGGATGAGCGAAGAGACGTTCTACAACATCTCCCGCTTCAGCTTCCTGATCATCATCGTGGCGATCAATATCCCGGCCTTTCGCATGATCCTGGGTTTCGCGATGAGCGTCGTCGCCTCGCCGATGATGTTCGTTTACGAGCGGCTGGCGGTTTGACCCATGCCTCGCCGCCCGGTCAATCCTCTCGCTGGTTCCGAGCAGCGGCGCACGCCGGGCGACTGGCTGGACTTCGCGGTCGAGCTTTACGCCGAGCATGATCTCGCGCTCGGGCAGATCGCGACCAGCGCGCACGACGAGGCGCTCTACCTGATCCTGCACACCCTCGGGCTGCCGATGGACAGCGACGAACGCGTGCTGGCGAAGAAATTGACGGCGGCGCAGGCGAAAAAATTGGTGGACGTCTTCCGGCGCCGCGTGGTCGATCACACGCCCGCCGCCTACCTGACGCGGGAGGCCTGGCTCAATGACCTGCGGTTTTACGTCGACGAGCGCGTGCTGATTCCGCGCAGCTATTTTCTGGAGATCATTCCGGAGCAGCTCGACGACCTCGTGGCGGATCCGAAGCGCGTGCGCCGCGTGGTGGATGTGTGCACCGGGTCGGCGTGTCTCGCGATCCTGCTGGCGAAGCACTTTCCGCGGGCGCAAGTGGATGCGGTGGACTTGTCCGCCGATGCCTTGGAGGTCGCAAAGATCAATTTGCAGGCGCACAGGCTCGGCGAGCGCGTGACGCTGCACCGCAGCGATGTCTTCGGGGCGGTGCCGCCGGTGAAATACGACGTGATCCTCAGCAATCCGCCCTACGAGCCGAGCGCGCATTGCGACCGGTTGCCGGTGGAGTTTACGCGGGAGCCGCGCCTCGCGCTCGACGGCGGGCGCGACGGACTCGATATCATTCGCAAGCTGCTGCGGCAGGCGAAGGACCGGCTGACGCCGGATGGCATCGTGTTGATCGAGGTCGGCGGGCTGGGCCCGGCGATGGACCGGGAGTTTGCGAAATTGCAGCCGCGGTGGCTGACGACGACGGATGAGTCAAATTGCGTGTGTTTGATCACCGCGGCGCGGTTGCAGGCTTGGCGGGGGTGAAGGGGATGGAAAACGCGGCGAGGGCGCCGTGTCCCCAGGGGATAGCAGCGCGTCCGCGCGAAGCGGAAAAGGCCGGCGGGACGCCGGCGCTCCCGGGGGCGGCAACGCGGCGGGGGTAGATTACGATGGGGTGGACGGCAGGAGAGATACCGCGGCGAGGGCGCTGCGTCCCCATTAATCGCCGGTTAATGCTGGAGCCGCGGTGCCCTCGCCGCGGAAACGATCCCGCCCTACGACTCAATCCTCTTTCACCTGCCGGACGGGCAGGCCGGCGCCGGACCAGTGCTTGAAGCCGCCGGCGTTGGCGACGGTGAAGCCTTCCTTTTTGAGGATCGAGGCGGCGATGCCGGAGCGGTTGCCGGAACGGCAGTAGAGAATCAGTTCCTTTTCGCGGTTGGCGGCGAGGAAGGCCTTCCACTCTGTGCGATCGCCGCGCAGGTCGCTGAGCGGGAGGAGCACGGCGGGCTCCGCCACGCCGGAGTCGGCCCATTCGGCCGGTTCGCGCACATCGACGAGCACGGCCTGACCGGAGGCGACGCGCGCGGCGGCATCCTTGGCCGGGATAATTTCACCGGCGAGCAGGCGAGGAGCGACGATCAGGACGATGACGGCGACAAGGAGAATGAGGAACAGTTTCATGCGGCGGGGGATTCAGGGTTACGGCGGTTGGCCATGTAGTAAAGGACGGGCACGGCCATGCGGCTGATGAGCAGCGAGGCGATCTCGCCGAACATGAGGCTGAGTGCGAGGCCTTGGAAGATCGGGTCCTTGAGAATCACGCTGGCGCCAACGACGACGGCGAGCGCGGTGAGGAGCATCGGGCGGAAGCGCACCGCGCCGGCCTCGACCACGGCGTTGCGCAGGCTCAAGCCCTCGCCGCGGCGGAGCTCGATGAAGTCCACCAGGATGATCGAGTTGCGGACGACGATGCCCGCGCCGGCCATGAAGCCGATCATGGACGTGGCGGTGAAAAATGCACCGAAGGCCCAATGGGCGGGCAGGATGCCGATCAGGGAGAACGGAATCGCAGCCATCACGACGAGGGGAGTTACGTAGCTGCGGAACCAGCCAACCATCAGCATGGCGATCAGGACGAGCACCGCGGCGAAGGCGAGGCCGAGGTCGCTGAAAACCTCCAGCGTGATGTGCCATTCGCCGTCCCATTTCAACGCGGGTTCGAGGTCGTCGGTGGGAAGGTTGAGGTGATAAATGGGCAGATCGGCTTCGGAACCACCAAACTCGCGCGCATCGATCCGGCCGACTTCGCGGTTGATCGAGAACAGCGCGTAGGCCGGGCTCTCCACCACGCCGGCAACGTCGGCGGTGACGTAGGTGACGGGCTGCAAATTTTTTCGATAGAGGTTGCGCTCACCGGTGGTGGTTTTGGTGCGAACCAGTTCGGCCAACGGCACCAGCGGCGCGGCGGGATTCTGGTCGGCGCGGACCTCCAGATTGAGCAGGGCCTCGGGCGTCGGTCGCGCGGAGGGCGGGAGCTCGACGCGCAGGGGGATGTCCTCGCGTTCCTGGTCGTCGTGCAGGATGCCGGCGGTCTGGCCGGCGGCGGCCAGCTGCAGCGTCTGGGTGACGGCGGCGGCACTCACGCCGTGGAGGGCGGCCTTCTCCTTGTCGACGACGTAGCGGACCTTGGGCTGGGCGGCCTCGACATACCAGTCGAGGTCGACCACGCCGGGCGTGGCGGCAAAGATTTCACGCACCCGTGCGGCGAGGGCGATGCGGCGTTCCTCGTCGGGGCCGTAAATTTCGGCCACGAGTGACTGCAGCACGGGCGGGCCGGGCGGCACCTCGGCCACGACCACGACCGCACCATGGCGGGCAGCGATGGGCGCGACTTTTTCCCGGATGCGCTTGGCAATGGGGTGGCTCTGGTCGGCGCGTTCGTGCTTGGGCACGAGGTTGACCTGAATGTCGGCCACGTTGGGGCCGCGGCGCGTGAAGTAGTGGCGCACGAGGCCGTTGAAATTGAAGGGCGAGGCCGTGCCGGCGTAGACCTGCAGGTTGCTCACCTCGGGCTCGGGGCGGATGGCGGCGGCCATTTCCTGCGCGATGCGCGTCGTTTGCTCGAGGGTGGTGCCTTCGGGCGTGTTGAGCACGACCTGAAACTCCGACTTGTTGTCGAAGGGCAGCATCTTGATCACGACGGCGCCGCTGAGGACGAAGCCGGCGGAAAGCAGCAGCAGGCCGACAATGCCGCCGAGGAAGAGCCAACGCCAGCGCGCGGAGTCGAGCAGCGGCTCCATCACGCGGTGATAGAGCCGGGTGAACCAGTCGTCGCTGCCGCCGTGGTCGTGTTCGAAGGTGAGGGCGGAGCGCTCGGCCTCAGGCAGCGTTTCCTCACAGGCGAAGCGCCGGCGCAGCACGCGGATGGCCGCCCACGGGGTGATGGTGAAAGCGATGGCGAGCGAGAACAGCATTGCGGCGGTCGAGCCGATGGGAATGGGCCGCATGTAGGGGCCCATCAACCCGCCCACGAAGGCCATGGGCAGAATGGCGGCAATGACCGCCCAGGTGGCGAGGATCGTCGGATTGCCGACTTCCGCGACCGCCTCGAGCGCGACCTGCGTGAGCGGCTTGCGCCGCGCGCCGGGCAGGCGCACATGACGCACGATGTTTTCCACCACCACGATCGCGTCGTCGACCAGGATGCCGATGGAGAAGATCAGCGCGAACAGCGTAATGCGGTTCAAGGTGTAGCCATAGAGGTAGAAAACGAGCAGCGTGAGTGCCAGGGTCGACGGGATGGCGAGCAACACCACGAGCGATTCGCGCCAGCCGAGGAAGAGGAGGATCAGCAGCGCGACGCCGAAGACCGCGATGCCCATGTGCAGGAGGAGCTCGTTGCTCTTCTCCGCGGCGGTGTGGCCGTAGTCGCGCGTGACGGTGACGCCGACGTCCGCCGGCAGGAGGGTGCCCTTGAGCGTGTCGACCTTGGCCAGCACGGCGTTGACGACGTCAATGGCATTCGCGCCGGGCCGCTTGGCGAGCGACAGGGTGACGGCGGCTTCAAGATCGCCGGCGGCGCCTTCGCCAAAGAGCACGTAGTCGATCGGCTCCGCGCCGCCGTCGGTGAGGGTGGCGACATCGCGGAGATAGACCGGGCGGCCTTGGTGCACGCCGACGACCACCGCGCCGACGGCGTTGAGGTCGCGCAGGAAGCCGCCGGTCTCCAGCAGGACCTCGGTGTTGGCGAAGGGCCGTGAACCGTGCTGTTGCTGGCGGTTGGCTGAGTCCAAGGCGGGCAGCACCTGCAGCGCGGTGAGGCCGCGGTCGGCGAGGGCGGCGGGTTCGAGCTGCGCGCGCACGGCGCGGGTGACGCCGCCGATCAAGGTGGTTTCCGCGACCTTCGGGATCGATTTCATTGCGTCGTCCACCTGGGCGGCGAGTCGTCGCAACGTGAGGTGGTCGTGGGTGGCGCTGTGGAGGGTCAGGGCGAGCACGGGCACGTCGTCGATCGTGCGCGGCTTGACCAGCGGTGGTGTCACGCCGGGCGGGATGCGGTCGAGATTCGCCTCGAGGCGCTGGTTTAGGCGCACGAGGGCGGCTTCGATGTCGGTGCCCACGCGGTAGCGCACGATGATCATCGCGCCGCCCGGGCTGGACGTGGAGTAGAGGTATTCGACGCCGGGGATTTCCCAGAGGAGTTTTTCCACGGGGCGCGTGACTCGATTCTCCACTTCGGCGGACGTGGCGCCGGGCATGCCGATGAACACGTCGATCATCGGCACCTTGATTTGCGGTTCCTCTTCGCGCGGCAGCATCCACACCGCGAAGAGTCCGAGCAGGATCGACGCGAGGACGGCAATTGGCGTCAGCTTGGAATTGATGAAAAAGGCGGCGAGCCGCCCGGCCGCGCCTTGGGTGGAGTCGGCGGAGGTCATGGCTGCACCTGCAGGGGCTGGCCGTCGCGGAGCTGGGTGGGCGGAGCGACGACGACGGTCTCGCCGGCATCGAGCCCGGAGAGAATCTGGATGGTGTCGCCGGACTGCGCGCCCGTGCGGACGAGGCGCAGTTGCGCGCGACCGTCAACGACCACGTAAACGCTTTCCATCTGGCCGAGGGCCTGCACGGCGGTGGCGGGGACCGTGAGGACGGTGGCTTCACCGGTGGGCCAGAGCGCGCGGATGAATTGACCGGAGCGCGCGGTGGTGCCGGGGGGAAGGCCGATCTTGGCGAGACGCGTGCGCGAGGCGGGATCGGCGGAGGGGGAAAGTTCGACGAGCCGTCCCTCCAAGGTGGCATCGTCCAGTTGCAATCCGACCACGGTGCCAGTCGGCAGGGTGGCGAGCGATTCCGGCACCGGCACCTCGGCGCGCAGGTTGGTTGAGCCCTCGACGGTGAAGAGCGGTTGTCCCGGGGCGGCGAGATCGCCGGCATTGATCAGGTCTGCCGTGATCACCCCGGCAAACGGTGCACGAATCGTGGCGTAACCCGCCAGGACCGTGGCCTCCTCAACGGCCGCGCGGGCGATGCGCAGCCGGTCGGCGGTGGCGCGGACCGTTTCGGCAGCGGCGGCTCCCTTGGCTTCCAGGACGGTTTCACGGGCGTGGTCGCGCTCGGCTTGGGCGAGGGCGGCGCGCGCCTGTTCCAAGCGGGCGCCAAGCTCGGCCGCGCGGATCTGCACGAGCACCTCGCCGGCTTCGACGGCTTGACCCACGGCAAGCCAGGCTCGCTCCACGGTCCCCATGACTCGCGCGGCAACCGTGGCGCGATCATGCGGCCGAACCAGACCGGCGACGGGCCGGACCTGCGGCTGCGTAACGGCCCGGACGTTGGCCGTCGCGACGGCAACGGCCGGCAGGGTGGCCGCGGGTGCGGCCGACTCATGCCGGCTGCAGCCGGTGACCGTGACGAGCGCGAGGGCGAGGAGGAGCGGACGGTGCATGGAATCAGTTCTTGGGCACGCCGCCGAAGTGAATTATGCCGTTGGCATCCACCCAGCCAAGGGCGCGCAACAGCAGCGTGGGCGGGCAGAAGCCGGTGAAGGCGGATTGGATCAGGTTGACGGCGACAAAGGTCGGGAGGAGCAGCCACCAAGCGTTGACCCAGTGGGCGAGGGCGAGGCCGAGCAGCACAAAAGTGCCGGCGAGGATGCGGACGAGGGATTCGGTTTTCATGGGAGAAAATAAAACTATATGAGTATATGCGTATATACTTGCAAAGAAGTCAAGCGCGGCTTGAGTGCTCCCATGGCCCGAAAGTCCCACCGCCCGTTGTCCGAGGATGCGCTGCAGCTGGTGGCGGCGCGCTTCGGCGTGCTGGCCGAGCCGATGCGGCTCCGCCTGATTCAGGCTCTGTTTGCGGGCGAGAAAAATGTGAGCGACCTCGTCATGGCCACAGGTGGGACCCAGGCCAATGTCTCGCGGCACCTCCAAACGCTGACGGGCGCCCACATTCTGGCTCGGCGCAAAGACGGCCTGCAGGTGTTTTACCGGATCAGCGACCCGAGCATCCCGCAGTTGTGCGACGTGGTGTGCACCGCGATCGAGAAGCAGCTGGCAAAGCAGGCCAAGGTGCTCGCGGCGTGAGGGGGAAATTCGGAAGCCAGGAAGGTCTGATTCCTGGTTTCTTGTTTTCAGAATTCTATTCCGGCTCGGGGCGCCTTATTTGGTCAGCTCGTAGAGCGCGTAACCGGCGAAGAGGTTCGGCAAGACGGGGCAGCGCGTTTTCCAGTCGCCGAGCAAGTGGACGCGGCGGCTAATGCGAATGCCTTTGGTCGCGCAGAAGTGCTCGAAGTCGGCGATGGTGACGGGATTGGACGGCCGGCTTTCAAACCACTCGGTGGTGTAGACGGCGTTGCGGGTCTTGCGGCCACGCACGAGGGCGTCGAGGCGGTTCTTCCAGAAGCCGTGGTTGACGAAGCCCACGGTCACGGCAAGGCTGACGCGCAACGCTTCCTGGATCACGTCAGTCGGGTCATCGAGTTCCTGCACGGTGCGTGAGCAAATGACGCGGTCAAAGGCGTTGTCGGCAAAGGCGCGCGTGAAGGTGTGCATGTCGCCTTGGTAGGCGGTGACACCGCGCTGCACACACGCGGAGATCTTGTGGAAATTGAGGTCCACGCCGATGCCGGTGACCTGTTTCTTCTGCGCGAGGTAGGTGAGGAGGGCGCCGCGGCCGCAGCCGAGGTCGAGCACGCGGGTGCCGGGCTCGACCCATTCGCCGATGATGTCCATGTCCACGGTGCGTTTTTCGACGGGCTGGCTCATGGTCAGATGGCGAAGTCGACGACGGCGTCCTGCCGGCGTTCGAGGAAGCCGCGGACAAGGGCGTAGAGGTCCTCGGACTCGAGCAGGAACGAGTCATGGCCGAGGTCGGTGGCGAGCTCCGCGTAGCTGGCGTGCTTGCCGGCGCGGAGGAGGGCGAGGGCGATGTTGCGGTTCTGCTCGGGCGGGAAAAGCCAGTCGCTGGTGAAACCGACGACGAGGGTCTCGGCCTGCACGGGGGCGAACGCGGCCTCGAGCGAGCCGTAGGCGTGGGCGAGATCGAACTGGTCGAGCGCGCGGGTGATGTAGAGGTAGGAGTTGGCGTCGAACCGGTTGATGAAACTCTGCCCTTGGTAGCGCAGGTAGCTCTCGACCTCGAACTGGATGTCGAAGGTGTAGGCGTCGCCGTTGGCCGCGTCGGCGCGTTTGCGGCGGCCGAACTTGCGGTCCATCGACGCGTCGGAGACGTAGGTGATGTGCGCCATCATGCGGGCAATGGCGAGGCCGACGCGCGGGCCGCCGTCGGCCGGGTAGTGACCTTGGTTCCAGGCCGGGTCCTGCATGATGGCCTGGCGGCCGACCTCGTTGAACGCGATGGCCTGTGCGCCCTCGCGGGCGGTGGTGGCCATGGCGAGGAGCCGGCGGACGAATGATGGATAGAGGATGGCCCAGAGCATCGCCTGCATTCCGCCCATCGAGCCGCCGATGACGGCGTGCAGCTGCGCCACGCCCAGGTGGTCCATGAGCAGCTTCTGCGCGCGCACCATGTCGTGGATGGTGACGAAGGGGAACTCGATGCCGTAGCTCTTGCCCGTGGCGGGGTTGATCGACGAAGGACCCGAGGTGCCGGAGCAACCACCGAGGCAGTTGGAGCAGATGACGAAGAAGCGGTTGGTGTCGACGGCGCGGCCGGGGCCGATGAGGTTGTCCCACCAGCCGGGTTTGCGGTCGTCGGGCCCGTGGCGGCCGGCGCAATGGTGATCGCCGCTCAGCGCGTGGCAGATCAGGATCGCGTTGTCGCGCGCGGCGTTGAGCTCGCCGTAGGTCTCGTAGCGGAGGGTGAAGCCGGGGATGACCTGCCCGCTCTTGAAGGTGAACGGCTGCGGGTGCACGAAGTCACGGGGCGCGACAATGCCGACACCGCCGTCCGCGGACGCGGGGGCGGCGACCGCGGAATCGTCATCCAGATCGGGCATGGGTCAAGTAGACAACGGTTGCGGGAGCGAGGCAAGCGGCCGGCGGGTCATACGGTCCGGCCGGCCGGGCCGCGGGTTTATTCGTGGGCGGCGGCGCTGACGGCGTCGTCCATCTCATCGTTGGAGAACACGGCCTGCACGTCGTCGAGCTCCTCGAGGTGGTCGTGGAGCTTCACCACAGTCTTGGCCACGGCGATATCGGTGACCGGGATCGTGGTGGTGGGGATGTAGCTGATTTCGGCGCTCTCGGTCTTAAGGCCGGCGTTTTCGATCGCGTGGCTGACCTTGTCGAATTGATGGATGTCGCAGCGGATTTCGAAGCCGTCGGCGCTGGTGAGGACGTCGTCGGCGCCGGCTTCGAGGGCGATTTCCATCAGCCGGTCCTCGGTGGCCTGGTCCTTGGCGATGAGGAACTGGCCGGCGTGGAGGAATTGAAACGCGACCGCGCCGCTCTGGGCGAGGTTGCCGCCGAGCTTGGCGAAGGCGGAGCGCACTTCTTGGGCGCTGCGGGTCTTGTTGTCGGTGGTGACCTTCACGACGAAGGCGACGCCGCCGGGACCATAGCCCTCGTAGGTTAATTCTTCGAACACGACGCCGGGGAGTTCGCCGGTGCCCTTCTTGATGGCGCGGTCGACGTTGTCGGCCGGCATGTTGGCGTCGCGCGCCTTGAGGAGGAGGGTGCGGAGCCGGGCGTTGCCGTCGGGGTCGCCGCCGCCGGCCTTGGCGGCGAGGGTGATGTCGCGGGAGAGGCGGGAGAACACCTTGCCCTTGCGGGCGTCGGTGACGGCCTTGATCCGTTTGACTTTGGACCACTTGTTATGTCCGGCCATGGCGGGTCAGGATTTGCGGGGCGTGACGTTCTTCACCTTGCGGCCGCCGGCGGGGGCGGGCGTCGGGGCGGGGTCGGCGGGGTCCTTCATGCGGTTGACGATGAGCTGTTGCACGATGGTGAACGCGCCGTTGACCGTGGAGTAGAGAGCAAGGGCGCACGAGAAATTGTAGCAGAAGAGGGTGAAGATCCAGGGCATGAGCTTCATGATCTTCATCTGCGCGTTGTCGGTGGCCGGCGTGGGCGTGAGCCGCATCTGGAAGATCATGGTCGCGCCCATGAGGAGCGGCATGATGTTGATCGGCAGGCCGAGGACGTGCGCGACGGTGTCGGGCGCGGCGAGGTCGGAGGCCCAGAGGAACGACTCGAAGCGCAGCTCGGCGGCGGTGCGAAGCATGATGAAAAAGCCGAAGAAGAACGGCATGGTCACGAGGATCGGCAGGCAGCCGCCCATCGGGTTGACCTTGTGCTTCTTGAACAGCTCCATCGTGGCCTGCTGCATCTTCTGGGGGTTGTCCTTGAACTTCTCCCGCAGGGCCTGCATTTCCGGCTGGATTTTCTGCATGCGCTTGCCCGAGCGCGAGGCCGCGAGCGTGAGCGGGAGGAAAACGATCTTGAGGATGAGCGTCGTGATGATGACGGCCCAGCCCCACGACCATTGCGGCGAGATCGGCTCCATCCAACCGTGGACCCAGTCCATCATGGTGAGGAGGATCTGGGCGAAGAACCGGAACATGCCGTAGTTCATCACCTTGTCCTGGTCGGCGGTGAAGACGTTGGCGTTGGAGAGGCGCGGGTATTCCTTCGGGCCGACGTAGAAATTCATCCCCACGGTGACGGAGCCTCGGGGCGCCAGCGGCTTGAGATCGAAGAGCGTCTCGCCGCCGAGGCCGAAGTGCTGCGGGCCGGGGTTTTCCGGGTCGAGCGGCAGCGGAATGCGGCGGGTGACGAGGCCGGTGCCGGGCTGATCGGGCGTGAGGATGCTGGTGAAGAACTGGTTGCTCAGCGAGGCCCAGGCGATGGTGGCGGGCGTGGGGAGGACGGGCGTGGGCTCGCGGGAGCCGAGGCCGAAGAAAGCGAGGAAGCCGCCGCCTTGGAGCTTGGTGTGCTCGATGAAGTGCTGGTCCTTGCCGTCCGAGTAGCCGCTGGTGAGCTGTTGGCCGTAAACGTTGTCGCTGGTGGCCTTGACCATGCCGAGGCTGAGCGCGAGCTGCGGCAGCGGTAGGGTCTCGTCGGTGAGGTTGCGCAGCGTGGTCTCGTGACGAAGCTGGTAGGGGTCGGTGCCCTCCTCCGAACCATCGGGCAGGTAGTAGCGGCGGGTGACCTCGATGCGATCATCGAGGATGGCGCGGTAGACGACTTCCTTGGCGGACTTCGAAACGATTTCGTAGCCGGCATTTTGGTCGAGGCCGGGGTAGTCGACGAGCGCGAGCATCGGGCCCGTGCGGGGCTGGTTGAAGACGTAGCGCTGCGCCGAATCGAGGGTTTCGGAGAATTGGCGGAGGGCGACCTCCTTGATGGCTCCGCCGTAGTTGGAGAGGCTGACCTCGACTATGCCGTTCACGAGCAGGCTCACCTCGTCGCCGCCGCGGTCGGCGGGCAGGGCCTTCAACTCGGAGGGCATGGTGGTCGGGGCGATTGCCGACGCAGCCGAAGCCGGGGCAGTGGCGGTTTGAGTCGTGCCGGCGGGTTCACCCGCGGCGGTGGCGGCCGGGGCGGCGTCCGGAGGCGGCGGCACCGGCTTCGGCGAGTTGAAATACATGCTCGCGATCGCGGCCAGGAGGAGCGCGACGCCGATGGTGAGGTTCTTCTTATCCATGGGAAAGGGTGTGAGGGGCGAGGTCGGCCGGGGTCACGCGCGTGCAGGCGGGACGGGCTCGTGTTGGCACGAGGTCAACCCCGCCGGGATGCAGCGGCGTGCATTTGAGGAGGCGGCGCAGGGCCAGCCAGGAGCCGCGGAGGGCGCCGTGTCCGCGCAGCGCTTCGATCGCGTAGTGCGAGCAGGTCGGGTAGAAGCGGCAGCCGCAGGCGGGGCCAAAGACGGCGGGCAGGACCGGGGAAAGCAGGCGCTGATAAATCCGCACCAAGCCGATCAGCGGCGCGGCCGGCAGGGCCGCGGGGCGAAATCTCGGTTGGTCGGTGGATTCAGGCATGGGACGGGGCGGACAGCTGGCTGCAAAGGGTGGCGAAACGTTCCTCCACCGTGGCGAAGGGCAGGCGATTCAGCAACCGCCGGGCCACCAAAAGCAAATCGCCGCCGGGGGGCAGAAGCTGCTGGTGGCGGCGAAAGACCTCGCGCAAGCGGCGCTTGGCGCGGTTGCGCCGGACGGCATCGCCGACGGCGGCGGTGGAGGCGACGACCCCGACGCGGCGGAGACTCACGGTTGAGTCAGGCGACGGCCACCACCACAGGGTGAACGCATCGCATTGAAGGCGCCGACCCTCTTCCCGCGCGCGACGGAAATCGCTCTGGCGGCGTAGGTGCTGCTCAGGGCGGAGACGCATGACGCGGGCACCGGCGCGGACCACGTCCGGGCTCAGACGACGGTAAGACGCTTGCGGCCCTTGGCCCGGCGGGAAGCGAGGACCTTGCGGCCGCTCTTGGTGGCTTTGCGGGCGCGGAAACCGATCTGGCGGGCGCGCTTTTTGCGGTGTGGACGAAAAGTGGGTTGCATGGCGATGGACTGATTAAGAGTTGACTGGAGTGCCCGACCTCGCGGGCGGTGTCAAGGGCATGGTTTTGCGGGTAGTGGCCGGCCCGAAACCCCTCACAGCGCCAGCAGGACTATCACGGCGGTCACGAAGAAACCGATGGCAAGGGTAAGTCCGTAGGCAAGGACCAAGGCGAAGGACTTGAACAGGGTCTTGAACCAGCCGTTGCCGAACACGTAGTGCAGCATGACCACAGGGTAGACGATGATCCAAAGCTTGCCGATCACGGCGACCCACGAGGCGGCCGCGGCGGAGGCGAATCACAGCAGGTCCACCCAGCCGTTGGTGAACATCAGCCAAAGGAAAATGAAAGTATGGAAGTGCAGCGCGAGGACGAGGTGCTGCAGGTAGACTTGGCCGGTTTTGCGAAACAGGAAACGGGTGTAGAGCGCAAAAAAGGGCACGCAGATGAGGATCAACTTGGGCAGGGCATGGATGAAGCCCTTGACCATTGCTTTTTGGCCCTCGGGCGTGGCGAGCCGGCGCCCTTTGGCCTCCAACGCTGCCCCCCAGCCCGAAGGGCCTTGGTCAGCGTGTTCCTTGAGTTGTTCGTCGCGGATTTCCTAGGCGGCGGCGCGGATCCGGTCGACGTTGCGCGGCTCGGCCTCCTCGGTGGCTGCGGGCCCGGCCTTGGCGGCCGCCAACTCCGCGGCGACCTCATCCTTGATCTGTTGCAACTGCTCCCGCGCGGCCGGGTCTTCGACCGTCCCGTCGGTGAGCGCCTGCCAGGCCTCCTTGGCCGTGACATCCTCGCCGTTGATGGTGAATCCGGCGTTGGGCTTTACGCCGCCGGTCGACTTGAAGCTCGGCGGCTTCTCCTGCTCGCGGTCCAAGCTGGCGAAGAGGAAAAAGAACAGGCTGACGAAAACGTAGAGCCGGAAGGGCGGCATCTGGGCGGCGCGCTTGCCGGCATTGAAGGCGGCGGTCAAACGGCCGGGGCGAAACAGCAAGGTGATGAGGTTTTGAAAGAGCTTCGTATCGAAATGAAAAAAACTCTCCAGCGCTTCCAGCGAGGTGTGCCAGAAGGAGCGGTTGACGTCGAAGTCGTGCTGGCCGCAGCGGTGGCAGAAGGGGCCGCGCAGGGGTGTGCCGCAGTTTTGGCAATGCGTGCCGCGCGCGCCGTGGCCATGGCCTTCCGTCGCGTGCGCGCCCACGGCGTCAGCCGCCACGCTCTGGCTCACGAGATCGGAGGACGTCGGGAAGTCGGGGGTGCTGGACACGGACGCAGCAGAGCAGTAGGCGGACCATCGTGCAATCCTGCCCCCCGGGCATTCACTGCGGATCGTCAGGCGGAAATTCGTCAACCTCTTCGGCCGGCCCGGGAACGTTGGTCCTTGGTGCGAGCCGGCCGCCGAGGCTGCGGTCGATCTCCTCCAGCTCGGGCTTGGGAATGCGGGTGAACGCAATGCGCATCGGCGCGTAACCGGTGGAGCCGTGGGCACCGCCGAAGTAGACAGAATTTTTGCCGAGGGTCTTGTTGAGCCGGTCCATGGCCGCGAATAGCTGGTCGCGGGCGGCCTCGCGCTTGGCGCCGAACAGGTCGGGCGTGTGCTCGCTCGCGGGGAGCAGGCCGTGGAGCATGATGCCCACCTGGCGCGGGGCGAGGCGGCGGTGCGCCGCGGGCCGGCGGGCCCAGAGTTGGTTCAGCGCCGCGGTGAACTGGAGCGTGTCCTGCGTCTCGTTGAAATGCAGGCCGTCGTCCCAGCGCGCGTCGCCGGGGTAGCGCACGTTCACCTGGAGGCCGCCGGCGTAGAGTTGCTCGTCGCGCAGCCTCATCGCGGCCTTTTGCAACAACCGGTGCAACACCCCGAGCGCGGCCGCGGGACGGCGCAGCTCGGGCGGCAGCACGTGGCCGTGACCGATGGAGCTTTGCCGCGCCGGCTCGCGCGCAAGTTGCTCGCCGCGGATCAGCGCGTGAAACCGCGCGCCCTCGACGCCGCCCCAAATCGAGCGCAGGCGGGCGCTGCTCGCGGCGTAGAGCGCCGCCACGGAATCGATGCCCGCGGCCCGCAGGCGCACGGCCATGTTGCTGCCGATGCCGGTGAAGTCGTCGAGGGCCACGCCGCGCGCGATCAAAGCGGACGGCAGCTCGTCTTCGTCGAAGGTCACAAGCCCGTCGGGTTTCTCGAGATCGGACGCGAGCTTGGCGATCAGCCAGTTGGGGCCGATGCCGATCGAGCAGCGCATGCAGGGGCCGATATCGCGGACGATGGCGGCGCGGATTTTTTCGGCCAGTAGCTCGGCGCGGGCGCGTTGGCGCAGCGAACCGGTGAGCTCGCATTCAAGTTCGTCGATTGACTGCACCTTGGTGACGGGCACGCAGGATTCGACCACGGTCTTCAGGCGGCGATGGTAATCGATGTAGAGTTCGGGCCGGGACTCGACGACCACGAGTCCGGGGATTTGATTTCGTGCCTCCGCGACCCGGGCGTTGCGATCCAACCCGAGGCGCTTAGCTTCCAGGCTCACGGCGATGGCGCCGGTGGTCTCGGCCAGCACGGGCACGACGATCAACGGGCGTCCGCGCAGCTCCGGCCGGTCCTGCTGTTCGACCGAGGCGAAGTAGGAGTTGAAGTCGATAGCCAGCGCGCGGAGCACGCCGGCAGGCTGGTGGTGCCAAAATACCCTGTCAAATCGACGGGGTCGGCCTATCGTGCGCTGGTGGTTTCCGCGCCGCCTCGAGGCATGCTGGTCTTTTCCGCCTGTAGTTGGGATGGGGAGTATTTTTCCCGCGACGAGCCCGGCAGGGTGGTGCGTTCGGCGCGACGAAGCCGGCTCTGGACCGTGGCCGCCGATGGCACCGGTCTGACGGCCTTGACCACGGAGGACATCGTGGCGGAGCACCCGCAGGCCACCGGCGATGGCCGCTGGATCTATTTTCAAACCGAGCAGGCCGGGCGCTGGCGCATTCATCGCGTTCGACCCGACGGCAGCGAAATGATGCCGGTGGTGCCGGCGGATCCGGGGCTGAGTGCGTTTGGCGCGCGGCTGTCGGCGAAGGGCGGGCACTTCGCGTGGACGGCGCACGATGGCGAGAAGGTAATGACGTTTCTTTCGCGTGCCGACGGAGGGGAGTCGACCCGCATCGCGCCGGAGGCCGGCTACATCTACACGGCTTCGCCCGATGCGAATGGACGGCAAGTGGTGTTTTCCGGCCCCGCGCATGGTTATCGTCTCGGGCTCGCCGCGGCACCCGGCTGGGAGCGGCGGGCGCTCGCGCCGGACCTGCCGAATGCCTACGTGCCGCAGTTCATGCCGGATGGGCGGCGCATTCTGTTCACCTGTCGCGACGGGGGGCTCTATCTCGTGAAAACCGACGGCACCGGGCTCGTCCGTCTGACCGACCGGGTGCAGGTGGAGTTTTTTCTGTCGGAGCAGGACCAGCATGGGTCGACCGACGTGCCGGCCATTGCGCCGGATGGGGCGCGCGTGGCCCTGGTGCGGTCCCGGCCCGATGGTCCGCCGCAGGTGGCGGTGGTGACGGTGGCGACGGGGCGGGTCGAGGAGCTGGCTGAACTGCCGGGAGTCTGTGGTCGGGTGAAATGGAGTCCGGACGGGGCGTGGTTGGGCTGCGTGTGTCGCCTCGGCCGGCAGGTCCAACTTTGGATCCTGCCCGCGGCGGGAGGGACACCTTGGCTGGTCGCACCCGAAATGGGCGCGGTTGTTGCGTTTGACTGGATTCCGGCGGCCTGACCGCGTTGCATGCGGGCATGCGCATCGCGGTTTTCTCCGACACCCACGACCACTTTCCGGCCGTGCTGCCGGAACGCTTCGCCGGGGCGGACGAGATCTGGCACTTGGGAGACGTGTGTGCGCCGCATGTTCTGGTGGAGTTTGAATTGCTGGGCCGGCCGCTGCACGTGGTGCAGGGCAACTGCGACGCCTACGCGGCGTGGCCGCTGGACCTGCGGCTGACGCGCGAGGGCGTGGATTTTTACCTGACGCACATCCCGCCGGGCCGCGTGCCGCGCGGGGTGCGCGCGGTATTGCACGGGCACACCCATTTGCCGCGCGACGAGATGCGCGGTGGCGTGCGCTGGCTTAACCCCGGCAGTGCCTCGCGGCCGCGGGAGGGCCTGGGACCGAGTTTCGCCTGGCTGGAGGTGGCGGCGGGGAAATTGACGCGGTGGGAAGTCACGGCTATCTGAGTCCCATGCCCGAGCCGAGCAAGACGACGCTGCCCAACCTGCTGAGCGCCGCGCGTCTGCTCCTCATGCCCACGGCGTTGATGGCCGCGCTGGTGGGCTCGAAGCCGTGGTTTGTCGTGTTGCTGGCGGTGGCGTTGTTGACCGATGCGATCGACGGCCCGATCGCGCGCTGGCTGCGGGCGGAAAGCGACTTCGGCCGCAAGCTCGACAGTGCGGCGGACTACGTGACCTTGCTCTCGGGGGTGGCGGGCATCGCGATCCTGTGGGCCGACATCATGAACCGCGAGCTGCCGTGGGTGGCGGCCGGGCTGACGATGTTTTTTGCCGTGATTGTCTACGGCTTTGCCCGGCTGGGCCGCGCGCCGTGCTACCACACGTGGCTGGCGAAGTTTTCGGCGGTGGCCTGTGCACTCTCGCTAGTGCCGCTCTTGGCGGAGTGGACCGAGGCGCCGTTTCACATCGCGATCGGGCTGCTCATTCTCGGCGGCATCGAGGAGCTGGTGATCATCAGCCTGGTGCCGTGGCACGAGGGCCAGGTGGCGACGGCGTGGCATGCATGGCGAATGCGGCGGCGGCGAAAGGCGGGCGCGTGAGCGACGGCGTGCAACAGGATTTGTTCGGCCGCTTTGCGCCCGAGGCCGGCGTGCACCGCGAGCCCACGGTGCGCGGCGGCGTGGTTTTTGAACGCAGCGCCCGGGCGCGCAATTACCGGCTGACCTTCCGGCGCGACGGCACGGCGGTGGCCACGATTCCCGCGCGCGGCTCGCAACGCGGAGCGGAGCAGTTTGTGGCGCAGCACGCCGACTGGTTGGAGCGCGCGCGGGCCCGGCAGGCCCGGCGGCCACGCGCGGCCGAGGTGTGGGTGATCGGCACGCACGTGCTGTGGCGCGGCGAGTTGACGGAGATCCGCGTGGCCACCACCGGCGAGCGCCCGCAGGTTTGCGTGGCGGCGGACGTGTTTCGCGTGTGCGGGCTCGACGGCGACCTGCGGCCGACGCTGGAGGCGCATTTTGCGCGCCGGGCCAAGATCGAGCTGCCCGCGCGCACGTGGGAGCTGGCGGCGTTGACCGGGATGGAGGTGAAGCTCGTGGCGGTGCGCAACCAGCGCTCGCGCTGGGGTTCCTGCTCGGCCAACGGCACCATCTCGCTGAACTGGCGGCTCGTGCAGACGCCGGACTTCGTGCGCGACTACATCATTTACCATGAGCTGATGCACCTGCGGGAAATGAACCACTCCGACCGCTTCTGGGCGCGGGTCGAGGAAGTATGTCCGGGTTGGCGCGAGGCGGAGCGGTGGCTCAAGCGCAACGGCAGCCTGCTCGGGTTGTGAAGGTTCAAGCCGGGGTGGCGAGCAAGCGGTCCAGTGCCGCCGCCAGCGCAGGGAGATCGAAGGGCTTGGCCAGAAAATCCGTGTGCGCATCCAGCACGATGCCGTCGGCCTCCAGCTGCCGGTTGTAGCCGCTGATGAGCAGCACTGGCAGGTCGGGGCGCACGCTGCGCAGCCGCTGCATGGTCTCCTGGCCGCCGAGATGCGGCATGGTGAGGTCGAGCCCCCCCGCGGTGTAGGCGGCGGGGTTGCGGGCCAGCGCCAGCAGGTCCGCGAATTCCTGCAGGTCAATCGGCGTGACGAGGGCCGCGCGGCTGCCGTCGCTCAGCGTCAGGGGCAATGACACGAGGCAGGTCCATTCGCCGGTCAGGGCGCGGGAATAGG
>JAPOIC010000051.1 GCA_029979145.1 Opitutaceae bacterium | reverse complement strand
GGCTGAATGAGAGGGACGCGACGCCCCCGTCACGTTTTCCGGGGCGAGGGCGCCCCGGCTCCATAACGATCAGGCCAACCGCACGGGTTCGACGGGTGTTTCCACGGCGGTGTCGCCTTCCCGCGTGACGCGGTAGGCGCGTTTACGGTCGCGCCAGGTGACGGCGCGGTCGAACTGCTCATTCACGAAATGCAGGCCCACGCCGTCCTCGACGGCGAAGCCGGGCATCATGGTGCCGTCGCCGACGAAGTGCCGATAGGACGGACGCCGGGCGGGCTCGCCGTTGTAGTGCGGTGAACAGCTGCCCTTGAGCCAGCCGAGGCAGTCGAGCGGCGCGAGCGGCAGGCCGTTGGAATCGGTGTGGCCTTGCTGGAACCAACAGATGGCGCCCGCGCTGCCGCCGGCGAGCACAGTGCCGTTTTGGTAAAGGTCGCGGATGATCTCGTGCAGCCCCCACTCGCGCCAGATGGCGAGCATCGCGCGGGTGTTGCCGCCGGTGACGTAAATCACGTCGGTGTCGGCTAAGTGCGCACGCCAGTCCGGCTGCGGGGCTTTGAAGAAGCACAGGTGGAACGGCCGGCACTCGTAGTTCGCAAAGGTGCGGTCGAAGCGCTCAAGGAACAGGTCGAGGTCGCCGGAAGCGGTGGGGATGACGCAGATCCGCGGATTCGGCCGGCGGCTTAACCCCAGGATGTAGTGATTCAGCGCGGGCGCATCCTCGCCGTTGTGGAAGCCGCCGCCGCCGAGGGCGACGATGTGGCGGTCGACAGGTTGAGTCATGTCCGAGGTGTAGCGGAATTTCCGCGGCGGGAAAGGAATTGCTGCGCCCGGCGGTGGTGGAGAGGTCTTGTCATGCCGACCCGTGGCGGGCATGCAGGACGTCATCATGGCGACCGGTCCGGGCAATATCTTGGTGGTGGAGGACGAGCAGGCGATCGCCGAGACCATTGTCTACGCGCTGGGCACGGAAGGGTTCAAACCGGTGTGGAAGCGCACGGGGCGCGAGGCGCTGGCGGCGCTGTGCTTGTTCTACCTGGCGCTGCTCGCCTTGGGTGAAGTCCTGACGCCGGGCTTGGCCTACATTGGCGCGGCCGCGGCTTCGTCGCTACTGATAGTCTGCTACAGCGCCGCGATTTTGAAGAGATATGTCCGCGCGGGATTGATCGCGGGACTCCTCACCGCGGAGCATGGCGTGTTGTATGTCGTGCTGCGCATGGAGGACTACGCCCTGCTGGCCGGCACCTCCGCGCTTTTCACCGCCCTTGGCGCCGTGATGTTTTTCACCCGCAATGTGGACTGGTTTGCAAACGAAGCGGCGAAACGGGAGGGCGCATGAACCCGACCGAGGCATGGCGGCATCGGCCGCCAGGCGCGCGCGACAGTTGGGTCAGAGCAATTCCGACTGATTCCCGCTGAGCGGCTTCAGGTCGATGGCGTGGTAGCCCTTCGGGGTGAGGGTGCGGCCTTGGGGGGTGCGCTGAAGGTAACCTTCTTGGATGAGGTAGGGTTCGTGCACTTCCTCGAGGGTCTCGGGTTCCTCGCCGACGGCGACGGCGATGGTGCTCATGCCGACGGGGCCGCCGCCGTAGTTTTCGGCCATGACGCGGAGCATGCGCTTGTCCATCTCGTCGAGGCCGGCGGCATCGATTTCGAGCAGCTCAAGCGCGGCGGCGGCGACGTCGCGGGTGATGCGGCCCTTGGCGCGTTCCTGGGCGAAGTCGCGGACGAAGTTGATCAGGTTGTTGGCGATGCGCGGCGTGCCGCGGGCGCGGGAGGCGATCTCCTTGGCGCCGCTCTCGTCGAGGCCGACGTTGAGCAGGCCGCAGCTGCGGCGCACGATGCCGGCGAGCGTGGGGACGTCGTAGTAGTCGAGGCGCGTCTGCAGCGTGAAGCGCGAACGGAGCGGGGCCGTGAGGAGGCCGCTGCGGGTGGTGGCGCCGATAAGCGTGAACCGCGGGATCGAGAGCCGAACGCTGCGCGCGTTGGGCCCTTGGTCGATCATGATGTCGAGGCGGAAGTCCTCCATCGCTGAGTAGAGGTATTCTTCGACCGTCTTCTGGATGCGGTGAATCTCGTCGATGAAAAGGATGTCGCCCTCCTCGAGGTTAGTGAGCAGGCCCGCGAGGTCGCCGGCCTTTTCGATCACCGGGCCGGAAGTGACGCGCACGTTGCGGCCGAGCTCATTGCCGAGGATGAAGGCGAGGGTGGTCTTGCCGAGGCCGGGGGGGCCGGAGAGCAGGATGTGATTCAACGCCTCGCCGCGGCGCTTGGCGGCGCCGACCATGACCTGCAGGCGCTCGACCGTCTTGGCCTGGCCGGTGAAGTCGGTGAAGTTCAGCGGGCGCAGCGCGGCTTCAGCTGGCGAGACCGAGGAGCTCAGCGAGCTGGCGAGAAAATCAGTGCCTTTTGGGGCTGGGTTATTCTCAGGCATGAATAGACCGATTTACCACGAAGAGCACGAAGGTCACCAAGAGAGGATTCATTTCCATTCCACCTCGGCGCCGAGGCTGCGGAGGTTTTCGACGAAGTTGGAGTGAGCGCGCTTGATGGTGTCGGCGTTCTTCACGACGCTGCGGCCGGGGATGCTGGCGGCGACCATGTAGAGGGCGATGGCGGCGCGGATGATGTAGGGCGCCTCGACCACGGCGGGCCGCAGGGGCTTGGCGCCGAAGACGGTGACGCGGTGCGGATCGCTGACGACGACGTGCGCGCCGAACTTGGCGAGCTCGCCCATCCAGGTGAAACCGCCCTCGTAAACCTTGTTCCAGAACATGACCGGGCCCTGGGCGCGCACGGCGAGGGCGATCATGCAGGGAAGGAGGTCGACGGGGAAATAGGGCCACGGCGCCGCCTCGATGCGCGGGAGCAGGTTTGTGGTGAAAGGGGTCTCGACGACCAGCGACTGGTTGCGCTTCACGACGGCGGTGTCGCCGCGGTGGGTGACGTTGACGCCGAGCTTTGCGAAGGCGCGGCCCATGAGGTCGAAGTGCTGCGGCACCGACTGCTTTACGCGCACCTCGCCGCCGGTGATGGCGCCGAGCGCGAGGAAGGTAACGATCTCGTGGTGGTCGGAGCTGATGGTGAAGTCGCCGCCGTGCAGGGCCTTCACGCCGGTGATGGTGAGCTGGCTGGTGCCGATGCCCTCAATGCGCGCGCCCATGCCGGCGAGGACGGCGCAGAGGTCCTGCACATGCGGCTCGCTGGCGGCGTTTATGAGGACGGACTCGCCGTCGGCCATCGCCGCGGCCATGGCGAAGTTTTCCGTGACGGTGACCGACATGTAGTCGGGCCAGTGACGCGCGCCGCGAAAACGATTCTTCAGCGACAGCGTGACATTGGTGCCGCGCGAGAGTCGGGCGCCGAGCTTTTCCAAAATCTCGAGGTGCGGATCGAGCTCGCGAATGCCGAGCGAGCAGCCCTTGGCGTTGGCCGGGATCCGCAGCTTCTTCATCCGGTAAAGGATGGCTGGGAACAGCAGCACGGCGCTGCGCATGCCGGCGGGCAGCTCGCCCTTGAGCCGGCCGGGATCGAAGGTCGCGTGGCAGATCGTGATCGTGCAGGCGGCGCGGTCCCAGGCGACGCGTGAGCCCTGCTCGGCGAAGAACGTGACCAGTTTTTCGACGTCCGTGATGTTGGGGACGTTGCGCACGATGACCTCGTCATCGGTCAGCAGGGTGGCGCAGAGGACGGGCAGGACGGAGTTCTTGTTGCCCGATGGCGTGAGGGTGCCGGAGAGGGGTTTGCCGCCGTTGACGATGAGGTCAGCCATGAAGCCTACAGGAAAGGGGCGGAGGTCATGGGAGGAAAGAGAATACTGTGCGCCGGCACGCGTGAAATGGCGCAAAAAAAAGGCGCCCGTTGCCACGGGCGCCTTGAAAGGCAAGGACGGGCGATCAGATCGCGCCGCCGCCCTGCTGGCCTTCGGAGCGGGGCTCGCCGTGGCGGTTGCCACCGCGACGGTTGCGGCCGCCGCGACGACGACGACGCGGACGGTCGCCCTGACCGTGCTCGCGACCCTCACCGCCTTGGTGGCCACCATGGTGACCACCCTGATGGTGCTCACGGCCTTCGCTGTTGCCATGGCGGTTGCGGCCGCGGCCACTGCGATGACGGCGGCGGTGCTGGCGCTGCTCGCGCGAACCGGCGTCGGCCGGCTTCGCTTCCTCGGTGCCGCCGAAGAGACCCTTGAGCCAGCCGAGGAAACCGCCGGACTTGGCGGGCTTGGCCTCGGGGGCGCGGGACTCGCGGGACTCGGGCGTGAAGTCGCGGAATTCGCGACGACCGCGGCCTTCGCCGTTTTCGGCGCGGGCGGGGCGATCGTTGCGCTCACCGCGTTCGCGGCGCTCGCGACGTTCCGGACGGAAGGTCGGACGCTCCTCGTGGCGGCGGGACGACTCGCCCTCGCGGGCGGAAGGCGTTTCCCAGCTCGACGTGGAGGTCTTGGTTTCCGTCGGGGGAAGGATGTTCAATTCCGCCTTCGGCTCTTCCGCGGGAGCGGAAACTTCGCCGGCGGGCGTGACGACGGGCGTTTCAACCTTCGTCGTGGGGACGACAGGCTCGGCGGGAACGGAAGCTTCCACCGGCGCGGGGGCGGGGGGGGAGGCAACCGGGTTAGCGACCGGGGCTTCCACCTTCACCGGAGCCGGCTCCGCGGGGGCGGGCGTCTCGGGGGCGAAGGGATTGGTGTATTCGCTCTTGGGCGTGATGACCTCGATGGCGGTCGGCTGATAGCCCTCGTTGGACGGGGCGTCGGAGGTGGCAGGAGCCGCGGCCTTGCTGATGCGCTTGCCGCGGGCCAGGCCGGAGCCGCGGGAGGTGCCGAACGAGAAGTTCGACGCGTTTTCGCCGCCGGAGTTGGCGGGGGTCGTCGCGGCGGGCTCAGTGGCCGTGCTGCCGGACGTGGCTGTATCTGACATGGTTATGTGTGTTTGTTAGCTATGGCGCTTCGCCGCCAAAAAGGGCGGGAGCAGCCGGGTTGTGAGTGATCAACGGAACCACGCGGGGCGGGCTCGACATCGATCAGAAGTGGTTAATACCGCTGAATCAGCGTGATGGAGCAATCCTATTTTCCGGCGAAGGGGAGGTATGGATACAGCATGGATGCGCAATCGGTTATCCATGAGGTATTAAGGAAGATGCATTCGCCCCGGGTGCGGACTTGCCAGCCGCCGGGGCATCCCGCACGGTGCTGCCATGGACAAGCTCGAAGAAATCTTCCGCATGCAGGACGCGCTCAACCAGCGCATTGGCGTTTCGTTGCCGCCGCCGACGGACGAGGAAAAGGCCAAGTGGATCCTGAATTACACGCGCGCGATGCAGCAGGAAACCGCCGAGCTGATCGACAGCGTGCCGTGGAAGTGGTGGGCGAAATACCAGAAGTTCGACGAGCAGAACGCCAAGGTGGAGGTGGTCGACCTGTTTCACTTCCTCGTGTCGCTTGCGCAGACCCTCGGCATGACGGCGGACGATGTTTACCAAGCCTACTTGAAGAAGAACGCCGTCAACCACCAGCGGCAGGACTCCGGCTACGCCAAAAAGGACGAGGCGGACTCTAAGCACATCTGACCGACGCCATGGCGGACGAGGAACCTCATTCCCTGTCGCTGCGGCGATTCTCCAACCAAGTTGCCGCTGCCATGGCGGTTGTCTTCGCCGTTGCGGGGTTTCTCGCGAATCCGAATCTGCCCGATCATTTCCTGATCGTGGCGATGATGGCCGGTCTTGTTTGGGGCACTCTGCGGTGCGTCGGATTCGGCGAGCGCCAGTGGCAGAACACCGTGATCATTTTCTTCATTCTGCTCGGCCAGCAATTGCTGTTTCCGATCGAACTCGCTCGGCCGAGC
Organism: Opitutaceae bacterium; assembly: GCA_029979145.1. Taxonomy (GTDB): domain Bacteria; phylum Verrucomicrobiota; class Verrucomicrobiia; order Opitutales; family Opitutaceae; genus Cephaloticoccus. The sequence goes on along the minus strand of JAPOIC010000051.1, from coordinate 5,013 downwards.
GCGTCGTGGCTCGCGTTTCTCGCGTTCTTCTCGGTGGCGTTTCTGCTCGTGCTTTTTGTCGTGTGGCTGAAGGAACGCGACGAGTGGCGCGCAAGATAGCCGGAGTTTGTGCCGCGGATTGCACGGATAATACGGATAAGACCACTTAAGGTTGACGGTAGTGTGCGGGGCTTTCCCGCTATCCGTGGAATCCGCGTGATCTGCGGAAAAAGAAAGGCGGGGTTCCTCCGTCGCCGAGCCTACGGAGGACGCAGCATCAACCCCGCCCTACCTAAGAGATATGTGCGCGTTTAGCGCGAGACGACGAAGGCGGCGGTGACGTCGACCGCGGTGCGGCCTTCCTCGACGACCTTGGCGTGGAGCTTGAGCTTGGCCTGGCCGTAGCGCGCGAGTGCGTCCTTGAACTCGGCGATCGCGGCCTGGGCCGGCCGCTCGCAGATCGCGCGGAGGTCGCCGATCACGGGGCGGCGGTAGGCCGCGCGGCTTTCCTTCACGACGATGCGCCACTCGGTCTTGTCCGCGTGCTTGTCGCTCTTCATCAACTCCCACACGACGCCGTAGCCGGCGAGGGTGGCGAGGGAGACGAGGCTGCCGCCGAAGGCCGTGTTGAGCGAATTTTTGTTCTGCTCCTTCGGGGCCTTGAGCGTGAGCGAGCGGTCGTCGCTAACCTCCACGCCGACGCCCATCATCTTCGCGAGCGGGATCATCTCGTGAAGAAAAAGCTCAAACGCGGGGATCTTGACGGACTTCATTCGCGGTGAAGTTGGGACAATTTTTTGCATGAGTCAAAGCCGTCGCGCGGACTTCGGTTTGACGTTGCCCGATTCCTCGACTCTCTGGGGGCATGATTACCTCCGGCCGGAAACTCAAGTTGAACTTCACGCTCAAGGTGGTGCAAGATAATGAAGAAAAGGAGGTTGTGTTTAAAGACCTCCTTACGCGCCCGACCATCGTCTCGGTCTACATGAAGAACAACACGCCGGGCTGCGACCGGCAGAATGACAGCCTCGCGGCGGATGCCGCGGAGTTTGATCGCGCCGGCTACAACGTGGTGGCACTCAGCCGCGACACCTGCGGATCGCACCGGAAATACGCCGCGAAAAAAGGAATCGGCTATGTGCTGGCGAGCGATCCGGACGATTTGTTCGCGCAGGCGACGGACTCGGTGGTGGAGAAGCAGATGTATGGCCGCACCTTCACCGGCCCGCAGCGCGCGGCGTATGTGCTCGCGCCGGACGGCACCGTGCTCGCGATCGCCGAGAAGGTCGACACGAAGGATCACGCGGCGCAGCTGCGGGAGCTGATTGCGACGCTGCGCTGAGCGAGGGCGGAGCGCTCAGCTGGCGGCGTTGCCCGGACGCAGCGCCGCCGTGAACAACTTCACCAACTCCGCGGCAGCGCGCCCGGGCGGGCGCTGACGCGGCCACACGAGGACGACCTTGCGCTCGGGGCGCGGAGCTTTGAGCGAACGGTAGTCGGGGGCGCGACGGGATTTGGCGCGGCGCGCCATCGCCGGCACAAGCGAAATGCCGAGGCCGGCGCAGACCATTTCCTGCACGGTCTCAAGCTGCGCGCTGCGGAAACTGATCTGCGGCTTCACTTCCTGGCGTTCGCAGAAGCCCAGCACTTGGTCGCCAAGGCAGTGGCCGGCTTTCATCACGATGAGTTTTTCATCGCGCAGGTCGGCGACGGCGAGAGTGCGGCGGCGGTTGAGCCGGTGCTTCGGGGGGAGGGCGAGGAGGAGTTCCTCGGTAAACAGCTCGGTGACGAAGAGCCGGTCGTCGTTGATCGGCTCGGCCACGAGCGCGAAATCGATTTCATAGGCGTGCACGAGTTTGAGCAGTTGTGCGGTCGTGTCCTCGTGCACCGTGAGCTCCACGCCGGCGAACTGCGTGCTGAACTTCGCGACGATTCCCGGCAGCACGTAGGGGGCGATGGTGGGCAGCACGCCGATGGCCACGGCGCCGTGCTTGAGATCGAGGGCGTCACTGGCCTCGCGACGGGCCGCATCGACCTCCTCGAGGATGCGCACCGCGCGGCGGAGGAAGGCGTGGCCGTGCGCGGTCAGGCGGGCCTGGCGCTTCATGCGGTCAAAGAGCCGCTCGCCGAGCTCGTCCTCGAGCTTCTGGATCTGCTGGCTGAGCGACGGCTGGGCCACGTTGCATTGCTCGGCCGCGCGGGAGAAATTCCCCGTGCGGGCCAGCGCGACCATGTATCTCAGCTGGTGCATTTCCATAGGCAGGGCCTATAGAGGCAAAAGGAACAAAGTATTTCAACAATAGCCCGGGGTTTGATTTAATCTTGTCCTTCGGTCAGTTTGTGGCCGGAACCCCGGCCAGCGAACGCCCCGCGCGATCGCCCCTTTCGTAACCCAAACAACCCAACGCAGCATTCGATCGGAGTTAATCATGGAATCCCCTCATTCGGAAAACGGCGGCGGCAAATGCCCCTTCCCGCATCTCCACGGCACGATGCCGAAACCCAGCCACGGCGGCGCCGGCGGCCGCACCAACAAGGACTGGTGGCCCAACCAGATCAATTTGAAGATGCTGCACCAGAACTCGCCGCTGTCCGACCCGATGGACGCGGATTTCGATTACGCGGAAGAGTTCAAGAAGCTCGATTACAAGGCGCTCAAGGCCGACCTCTACGCGTTGATGACGGATTCGCAGGAGTGGTGGCCGGCCGACTTCGGTCACTACGGCCCGTTCTTCATCCGCATGTCCTGGCATGCCGCCGGCACCTACCGCATCGGTGACGGCCGCGGCGGCGCGGGTTCGGGTCAGCAGCGCTTCGCCCCGCTCAATTCCTGGCCGGACAACGCCAACCTCGACAAGGCCCGCCGCCTCCTCTGGCCCATCAAGCAGAAATATGGCAACCAGATTTCTTGGGCCGACCTCCTCGTGCTCGCCGGCAACTGCGCGCTCGAGTCGATGGGCTTCAAGACCTTCGGTTTCGGCGGCGGTCGCGCCGACGTGTGGGAGCCCGAGGAAGACGTTTACTGGGGCGCCGAGGACACCTGGCTCGCCCTGAGCAACAACCCGAAGAGCCGCTACTCCGGCGAACGCGACCTGGAGAACCCGCTCGCCGCGGTGCAGATGGGTCTGATTTACGTCAATCCCGAGGGTCCGGACGGCAACGCCGACCCGATCGCCGCCGCCAAGGACATCCGCGAGACCTTCGCCCGCATGGCCATGAACGACGAAGAAACCGTCGCGCTCATCGCCGGCGGCCACACTTTCGGCAAAACCCACGGCGCGGCCTCCGCCACGCACGTCGGCAAGGAGCCCGAGGCCGCCGGCATCGCTGAGCAGGGCTTGGGCTGGACCAGCAGCCACGCGTCCGGCAAGGGCGCCGACACCATCACCAGCGGCCTCGAGGTCACCTGGACCACCACGCCGACCCAGTGGAGCAACAACTTCTTCGAAAACCTGTTCGGCTACGAATGGGAACTCGAGAAGAGCCCCGCCGGCGCGCAGCAGTGGGTCGCGAAGGGCGCCGACGCCATCATTCCCGACGCGTTTGATCCGTCGAAGAAGCGCCGCCCGACGATGCTCACCACCGACCTTTCGCTGCGGTTCGACCCGGCCTACGAGAAAATCTCGCGCCGGTTCCTCGAGAATCCGGACCAGTTCGCCGACGCCTTTGCCCGCGCGTGGTTCAAGCTCACGCACCGCGACATGGGCCCGAAGTGCCTCTACCTCGGCGAGGAAGTCCCGGCCGAGGACCTGATTTGGCAGGACCCGCTCCCCGCCGCCGGCAAGACCGCGATCGACGCGAAGGACATCGCGGCCCTCAAGGCCAAGATCCTCGCCTCCGGCCTGTCGGTGTCCGACCTCGTCGCCACCGCCTGGGCCTCCGCCTCGACCTTCCGCGGCTCGGACAAGCGTGGCGGCGCCAACGGTGCCCGCATCCGCCTCGCCCCGCAGAAGGACTGGGAGGCCAACCAGCCCGCGAAGCTCGCCAAGGTCCTCGAGGTTTACGAGGCCATCCAGGCCGACTTCGGCAAGGGCGGCAAAACGGTGTCGCTCGCCGACCTCATTGTCCTCGGTGGCGCCGCCGCCATTGAGTCCGCAGCGAAGGCCGCCGGGCACGCAGTGGATGTGCCCTTTGCCCCGGGTCGCGTCGACGCCACCCAGGCGCAGACCGACGCCGATTCGTTTGTCCCGCTCGAGCCCATCGCCGACGGCTTCCGCAACTTCGCGAAGGGCCACGCCGGCATGCGCGCCGAGCACCTGCTTGTCGACAAGGCGCAGCTCCTCGGCCTTACCGCCCCGGAGATGACCGTCCTCGTCGGCGGCCTCCGTGCGCTCGACGCCAACCACGGCAAGACCAAGCACGGCGTGTTCACGGCGAAGCCCGGCGCCCTCACCAACGACTTCTTCGTCAACCTGCTCGACATGGGCAACGTGATGAAGGCCACGTCGCCGATGGAGGACCTGTTCGAAGTGCGCGACCGCGCCACGGGTGACGTGAAGTGGACGGCCTCCCGCGTCGACCTGATCTTCGGCTCCAACTCGCAGCTCCGCGCGTTCGCCGAGGTCTACGCCCAGTCGGACAACCAAGCGAAGTTTGTCACCGACTTCGTCGCCGCCTGGAACAAGGTCATGAACGCCGACCGCTTCGACCTGCGGTGAAGCCGCTGCAGTGATGATGCCAGCCCCTGATGCGCAAGCGCAGGGGCTTTTTACAATACAGGGCATGAAACCCCTGAACTACACCCGCGCCCAGGCGCTGCCCGAGACCCTCAAGCAACGCATCGTCATCCTCGACGGGGCCATGGGCACCATGATCCAGCGCTTCAAGCTGACGGAGGCGGACTACCGGGGTGAACGCTTCAAGGACTTTGCCAAAGACGTCAAAGGCAACAACGAGCTGCTCAGCCTCACGCGGCCCGACGTGGTCCGCGACATCCACGAAGGCTATCTGGCCGCGGGTGCCGACCTGATCGAGACCAACCCCTTTGGTGCGACCACGGTGGCGCAGGAAGATTACGGCATGGCCGATCTCGCG
>JAPOIC010000114.1 GCA_029979145.1 Opitutaceae bacterium | reverse complement strand
GCGCATCTACGGCACCGCCTTCGAGTCGAAGGAAGAACTCGCCGCCTACCTCGAGCGCATGGAGCAGGCCAAGGCCCGCGACCACCGCAAGCTCGGCCGCGACCTGAAGCTTTTCCACATCGACGAGGATGTCGGCCAGGCGGCCGAGCTTGTAGCGGTCCTGGCCGCGCTCCTTGATGATTGCGACGGCTTCGTCGCGGGAGACTTCCTTGCGCAGGAACGGCTGGTTCTCCTTGGCGACCTTTTTCATCTCCTCCTCAAGGGCGGTGAGGTCCTCGGCGGTGAATTTGTGGTCGAGGTCGATGTCGTAATAGAAGCCGGTGTCGGTCGGCGGACCGATGTCGAGCTTGGCGTGGGGGTAGAGACGCAGGACGGCGGTGGCCAGCACGTGCGAACACGAGTGGCGGAGTTCTTCGAGCGGAGTCATCGACATGGCGGGAAAGGGGGAAGGACTGAATAGCTGAAAGACTGAAAGGCTGAAGGTGTGGAGCGGTGAAGGGGAGGTGAAAAAACTGTGGATGCGGAAGGACAGGTTCGGGACTGGTTTCAGCCTTTCAGTCTTTCAGCTTTTCAGCCTTTCCAACGAGAAGCCGTCCTTGCGGTCGAGCATGGACCAGCCGGCGGCAGTGAGTTCGGCGCGCAGGGCGTCCGCGGCGGCCCAGTCCTTGGCCTGCTTGGCGGCCCAGCGTTTCTCGGCGAGCGCGGTAACCTCGGCGGGCACCTCGGCCTTTGGAGCCGCGGCGGTGAGATCGAGGCCGAGCGCAAACATTGCGCGATCAAACGTCGGCTGGTCCACGCCGTTTCTTCCCTGATTCACGACGGTGAACAGAGCACCGAGTGCGCCGGGGGTGTTTAGGTCGTCGTCCAGCGCGGTGAAGACCGCGGCAAAAGCCGCTGCGTCACCGCCGGTCGCCGGCAGGGCGGCGCGGTAATTGCGCAGCGTGGCGATGGCTTTCTCTGCGGCGTGCAGGGAATCGAGCGTGAAGTTGAGTTGCTTGCGCGGGTGGCCGGCAAGGAGTGCGTAGCGCAGGGCCATGGGCGAGTAGCCCTTCGCGACGAGGTCGTCGACGGTGTAGAGCGTGCCCTCGCTCTTGGACATCTTCTTGTTGTCCACGAGGAGGTGTTCACTGTGATACCAGTGACGGGCGAAGGTCACGCCGTTGCAGCACTCGCTCTGGGCGATCTCGTTCTCGTGGTGCGGGAAGAGCAGGTCCACGCCGCCGGTGTGCAGGTCAATGGTGTCGCCGAGGTGCTTCTTGCTCATCGCGCTGCACTCAATGTGCCAGCCGGGACGGCCGCGGCCCCAGGGACTGTCCCAGCCGTTGGCGCCGTCCTCGGGCTTGTGGGCCTTCCAGAGCGCGAAGTCGGTGGCGTCTTCCTTTTCGTCGGCATCGACGCTGGTGGTATCCTTGCCGGTGTTGCCGCTGGCGAACGCGGAGCCGAGCTTGAGGTCGCGTTCCTTGACGCGCGAAAGCCGGCCGTAGCCGTCGAACGAGGCGACTTTGAAATACACCGAGCCGTCGGCGGCACGGTAGGCGTTACCCTTCTGCATGAGCACCTCGATCATGTTGATCTGCTCGGGAATGTGGCCGGTCGCGGTGGGCTCGACGTGCGGCGGCAGCAGGTTCAGGGCGGCGCAATCGGCGTGAAACTTGTCGGTCCACTGCTGGGTGACATCGGCCAGCGGGCGGCCTTCCTCACGGGCGCGGCGGATGGTCTTGTCGTCCACGTCGGTTAGGTTGCGGACGTGTTTCACCTTGTCCGGGCCGAACTCGAGCTCGAGCAGCCGGCGGATGACGTCGTTGACGACGTTGGTGCGGAAGTTGCCGATGTGGGCGGGGGCGTAGACCGTCGGGCCGCAGTTATAGAACGTGAAGACGCCGTCCGCGCGCGCGGGCTGCAGCGGCTTGAGGCTGCGGGAGAGGGAATCGTAAAGCTGAAGGGCCATGAAAAGAGAAAGGTCGGATTAACAGGTTTTCCGCGGGAGCGGAACGGTGTTTTCGCAAATCCTCCGGGCGCCGGGCCGGGGAGGGAAGGACCAGCCAAAGCGGGTCCGCGGGCTTTGCTAATCAGCAACAACAGCCCGTAGTTCGCGTCGTCGTGGTCTGACGCGTCAGGGTGCAAAAACATGTGGCGGGCAACGTCATGGCGTGCTTACGTGTCCGCACAACACCGCTTATGACTCAGGAATTCAAGCTCGATTTGCCCGTCCGCCCGCGCCGGCTGCGCCGCACGCCGGCCCTGCGCGCGATGGTGGAGGAAACGGTGCTGCGCCCGGCCGATTTCATCGCCCCGCTGTTCGTGATCGACGGCAAGGGCGCCCCCGAGCCCGTGGCCTCGATGCCCGGCGTGTCTCGGTTTAACATCGCGGATTTGGTCAAGGAATGCCGCGCCCTGCACAAGCTGGGTGTGCAGGCGGTGGCGCTTTTCCCCAAGTTCGATGCCAAGCTGAAAAACGCCGAGGGCTCCCGCGCGCTCGATGCCGATGGGCTGATCCTGCGGGCGATCCGCGCGGTGAAAAGGGCGGTGCCGGGCTTGGTCGTGATGACTGATATCGCTCTCGATCCGTTTACTTCCCATGGCCACGACGGCGTGTTGAACGCGGCGGGAGACGACGTGGAGAACGACCGCACCGTCGGTATCTTGCGCGAGATGGCGGTGCTCCATGCGCAGGCCGGCGTCGATGTGGTGGCGCCGTCCGACATGATGGACGGCCGCATCGGTGCGATTCGCGAGGCCCTTGATGCTGCCGGCCTCACCGGCACGGGCATCATGGCTTATTCTGCCAAATTCAACTCGGCCTACTACGGGCCGTTCCGCGACGCGGTGGGCAGTGCGAGCGCCGCCGGCACGCGACTCCTGAGCAAGGCGACCTATCAGCTCGACCCGGCCAACCGCCGCGAGTCGTTGGTCGAAGCCACGCTCGATTTGGCGGAAGGCGCGGACATCGTGATGGTGAAACCCGCCGGACCCTATCTCGACATCATCCGCGAGGTGCGTGATGCCACGGCCACGCCGTTGGCGGCATACCAAGTTTCCGGCGAATACGCGCAGATCCATGCGGCTGCCAAATTGGGCTGGCTCGACTATGCCCGCTGTCGGCACGAGTCGCTGCTCGCGATCAAGCGCGCGGGCGCGGACCTGATCCTCACGTATTTCGCGAAGGAAATGGCGCAGCTGCTGCGCCGCTGAGGCCGGAGGGTTTCCCGCGGATTTCGCGGATTGGCGCGGTTGGGGAAATACCCGGATCGGATTCTATCCGCGTGATCAGTGTAATCCGCGGGAGGTTCAGGGATTCTAGGTCATGGGTCCGATGGAGACGAAGCGCGCCGGGGGCGGCGCGCCTCCACCTGGCAGAATGAGGGTTACCCTATCTCGGCGTTGAGTGCCTTGATCTGCGTGAATCCGCGTGATCCGCGGGGAAACCTCGACGGCTCGCCTCAGAACGCCGAGCGCGGGACTTGGATTGAGTCGCCGGGCATCAGGAGAACGTCCTGCGCCGGGTTGCGCTGGGCCAGATTGACGTTGAGGTCGTAGGCCCGCTGGTCGCGGGCGAGGGTGACCTTGGTTTCCTTGGCGTAAAGGGTGAAGCCGCCGGCGGACTGGATGGCCTTGGTCAGGGTGAGGTCCGGCGTCCAGATGATTCGGCCGGGTCGCGTGACCTCGCCGCCGACATAGACGTAACGCTCAGTGACGGTCACGGAGACGTCGACCAGCTTGTAGATTTTCTTGGAGAGGTAGGTTTCGCGCACGCGCTGCGCGAGCTCCGCGGTCGTGGCGCCGGCGGCGGCGACATTGCCGATGAACGGCAGGCTGATCAGGCCCTGTTCGTCGATTTGCACCGAATTCACCGCGGGGTCGGGCACGCTCTGGATGGAGACGGCGAGCGTGTCGCCGGGCCGCAGCTGCGCCGATGAGGTGGCGGCAGGAATGGCTGGGTTGCTGCCCGTAACGTTATCGGAGGTGCAACCAGAGGCGAAGGCCAGCAGGCAGCCGAGGAGAAACAACCGAAAGCGGGTCAGGGCGGGCATGCGGGCCGCCGGGAAAGGGAACGTGAGGGATTGAACGGATCAGCGCCGGCGGCGGCCGCGGGGACGTTCGTCCTCATCACCATCGCCGTCGTCATCGTCGTCCTCATCCTCTTCTTCTTTGTCGTCGTCCGAGTCTTCCTTGTCGGAATCTTCGTCGCCGCCCTCTTCGTCGTCATCCCATTTGAGGGAGTCGTCGTTCTTCAACTTCTCCTCTTCCTCTTCGTCGAGGTCGGGCAGGTCTTCGTCTTCGAGGTCCTTGGCAGGGGCGTCGTCGTCCGACTCATAGCCGGCCGGCATGTAGTCGAGGATGGCGATGAGTTCGTTAAAGGTGTGGATCGCGATGCCCTCGATGAAGTCGGCGTTTTGCGCTTCCCGGATCTCGTCTTCGACCTCGTCGACCGTGAGCTTCGAGTCGAAATCAATCACGTCGTTGAGCATCTTGACGCGGCAGCGGGTGAGGTGGTCAAGCAGGTCGGCATAAGGGCCGTTCTCCTCGTCGAGGATGTCGGGCAGGGCGAAGAGCTTGTCGTCGGACTCGAACAGCGAGTCCTTCACGCGCTTCAGGCGGACCTTGCCGTTGCCGAGATCCTTCTCAATGCGGAAGGGGATGAAGGCCGCCTCGAACACATCCTGGTCAAAGCCGTAGTCGCGCAGCGGATCGACGAGCTCGGTGAGGTGGTCGACTTGGCGCGGATCGATGATGCTCAGCCCGTCGACGTCCCAGCGCACGGGATCGCTCGTCTCCGCGACCCACCAGTTGTGGTCTTCACCGAGGCGGACGACGCACCAATCGAGAGTTGAAGTAGCTTTGGCCATGAAGGGTAAATTGTGGCGCAGCGTGCAAGGGGAGTATGAAAAAACAAGCAGAAAAACCGCGTCTTTTCGGGGGGGCGTTACAGTAGTGGAAATTCTCGCGCCAACAGGCGTTTATGACCGGAGCACTTGATTTTTTCCGAGCCGGTTTCATCGTCGCGGCGCATGGGACGGTTTTATGAAAAAATCGTGCGGCCGACACTCTTCGGTCTCGATGCCGAACACGCGCACGAACTGGCCGTGGATTCGCTGGCCCTGCTGGGCCGGTTGCCGCCGCTCTGCCGGGCGATGGAAGCCTGGGTCAACCGCGGGTCCGCCGCGCGCCCCGTGCGCTGCCTTGGGCTCGATTTTCCCAATCGCGTGGGCCTCGCCGCCGGTTTCGACAAGAATGCCCGGGCCTGGCCCGCGGCCGCGGCCCTGGGGTTCGGCCATGTGGAGATCGGCACCGTCACCTTGCTGCGTCAGCCGGGCAACGACCGGCCGCGGCTGTTCCGTTTCCCCGCGCAGGAGGCGGTCATCAATCGCATGGGCTTCAACAACGACGGGGCCGAGACGGTATCGCTGCGTCTTGCCAAACAGCCTGGGCCCGGCCAACGACGCATCCCGTTGGGCGTAAACCTCGGCAAGTCCAAGGTCGCATCGCTTGACCAGGCCGTGAACGACTACCTCGGCAGCTTTGCCCGGTTGGCGGACCACGCCGACTACTTGGTGCTAAACGTCAGCAGCCCGAACACGCCCGACCTGCGCAAGCTGCAGGACGAGGACCGGCTCCGCGAATTGCTCGGGGCGGTCAGCCGGGCCAATCGCGCCCGCGCCGAGACGCCCGGCAAGGTGCCGAAGCCGATCGTGCTCAAGATCGCGCCAGACCTCACTTTTCGCCAGATCGACACGGTGCTCGGCGTCATCGACGAGTTCGGCATCAACGGTATCATCGCCACGAACACCACGTTGGAGCGCCCCGAAGCCTTCGCGGCGGTCGGGCAGGCCGGCGGTTTGAGCGGCGGGCCACTGCGCCGGAAATCCACCGAAATCATCAATTTCCTCTCCCGGGCGACCGAGGGGAAGCTGCCGATCATCGCCGTGGGGGGCATCATGGATCCAAGCGCGGCGGCGGAGAAACTGGACGCTGGCGCCACCCTCGTGCAGCTCTACACCGGGCTCATTTATCGCGGGCCGTTTTTCGCCGCGGAAGTGGCCCGGGCGCTGCGTCACCGCGAGCGCTGAGCAGAGAAAAAACGAAGTTTCCGAAAGTAAAATTTCGGGGCTTTACAAGCCGCGCGCGATTGCTCTTAGTCCGCCTTCCCCCGCATTACTGCTCAGGTGGTGGAATTGGTAGACACACACGTTTGAGGGGCGTGTGCCGAAAGGCGTAAGGGTTCGAGTCCCTTCCTGAGCACCATGCATCATTCCCGAAAAGCCGGCCATCCGCCGGCTTTTTTAGTGGGCTGAAAGGCAACTCCGCACCACTTCCGCCAGCGAAGCCGCCGCCCGTCTGATCTCGAAATTCGCGGCAAAGCACGTCAGCGCCGCCTTTCCCATTTTCTCGCGCGCTCCGGCGTCCAGGTCCTGCCATCGCGTCAGCAGTTCCGCGACCCCGGCCGTTGTATCCGGCGTGACCAGGCCGGCCCCGGCGGCATCGATCTCGCGCCAGATATTGACTTGGTTGCTGATCAACACCGGCCGGCCACACCCCAGCGCCTCCGCCACCGCGATGCCGAAGTTCTCTTGGTGCGAAGGCAGGATGAACGCCGTCGCCGTGTGCAGCGCTCCCCATTTCAACGCGTCGTCGAGCATGGGC
>JAPOIC010000112.1 GCA_029979145.1 Opitutaceae bacterium | reverse complement strand
CGCATCGCGGGGGCCAAACGCCCCGCCCTGGATACCCTGCTTTTCCCGGAATCGATGCCGGACAACCGTGATATGCGGGAGGCCTTCGCCGCTTCCAGTGAGCGACTCACCGCCCTTTCAAAACTCCGCACCCGCCGGCAACTCGAGCGCGCCCCCGACCGACTCGTCGTCGTCACCACACCCGCGGCGTTGCTGCAACCCGTGCCGGCCCTGGAGGAATTCGCCACGCGCGAGCTCACGCTCACCCGCGGACAATCCCAGCCTTTCGCCGCGCTTCTGGAACAGCTCCAAGCCCTCGATTACGATTCCGAGGCCGTCTGCGAGGCACCGGGCCACTATGCCGTGCGCGGCGGCATCATCGACGTCTACCCCGTCACCGCGACCCAGCCTTACCGGCTCGATTTCTTTGGCGACGAGTTAGAGGCCATCCGCGTCATCGACCCCGTGAGTCAACGCTCCACGGCCACCGTCGAGAGCATCACCCTCTCGGCCACGCCACGAGTGAAGTTGGCGGAGTCCACTACCGGCCTTGCCGACTACCTCAATCCCTCCGCCGCGCTGGTTTTTATCGAGCCCGCCGCACTGGAGGAAGAATTCGGCGGCCCCGCCGCCGGCGACCTGATGGCGCTGGCGCGCCTGCGGGAGAAATGCCGGATCCACTACGGGCTCGCCGACATCGACGAGGCCAGCGGACTTTTTCATGACGCCAACGGCGAGTCCACCTGGGACACCGAAAGCCTCGCCCACCATCGCCGTTATCCCGAGGACGCGCTGGTCGCGCAGGAACGCTTGCAAGTGGAGACTGACGCACGTTTGCAATTTCTGCAACAGGTCGCGGCCTGGCGTCGCGAGGGCTATGCGGTGCACGTCATCGTGTCCAAGGACGGCGAAGAACAACGCACCCGCGAAATCCTCGACGAGGAAGGCCTCGCCAAAGAAATTGCGCCGGTCTTTCACCGCGGCGCCCTCAACGAGGGGTTCCGCATCACGTTCCGCGGCGAAGGCACCACGGTCGACTGGGGAGCGGACCAAGGACGCGGCATCGTCGTCGTCACCGAAACCGAGATCTTCGGCCGCCAGCGCCAGCGCCGCCCCAACCTCAACCCCCGAGCCGTGGCGCAGCGAGCGCAGGTCGACCAGCTCCTCGACTTTGCCGACTTGGTCGAAGGCGACTTCGTGGTGCATCTCCAACACGGCATCGCCCACTTCCGCGGCCTGACCAAGCTCGATACCGCCCAAGGCATCCGTGAGGTCATTTCGCTGGAGTTCGACGACCACGTGACGTTGCATGTGCCGCTGCAGGAGTCGCACCTCATCAGCCGATACGTCGGCGCGAGCAAAATCCGCCCTCAACTCGGTCGCATCGGCAGCAACCGCTGGGAGAAAACCCGCAAGGCCGCCGAGCGCGCCACCCTCGACCTCGCGGCCGAACTGCTCCGGATCCACGCCGCCCGCGAGGCCCAGCCTGGACAGGCTTTCCCGCCGGACACGACGTGGCAGAAGGAGTTTGAGGCCTCGTTCCCTTACACCGAGACCCGCGACCAGTTGCGCGCCATCAATGAGACCAAGGCCGACATGGAGCGCACGCGGCCGATGGATCGGCTCATCTGCGGCGACGTCGGTTTCGGCAAGACCGAGGTGGCCGTGCGCGCTGCGTTCAAGGCCGTGCAAGGCGGCCGGCAAGTGGCGGTGCTGGTTCCGACCACCGTCCTCGCCCAACAACACCTCAACACCTTCCGCGAGCGCATGGCCGGCTACCCGATCGCCGTGGAAATGGTCAGCCGCTTCCGCACGCGCCAGGACCAGAAAAAGATCCTCGCCGCGGTCGCCGCCGGGCAGGTCGACATCCTCGTCGGCACCCACCGCCTCCTGCAGACCGACGTCGTCTTCAAGGACCTCGGCCTCGTCGTCGTCGACGAGGAGCAGCGTTTTGGCGTGAAGCACAAGGAGCGGTTCAAGGCCATGCGCGCCACCGTCGACGTGCTCTCGATGAGCGCCACCCCCATCCCGCGCACGCTCTACATGGCGCTGACGGGCGCCCGCGACCTGAGCGTGATCGAGACCGCTCCAACCAACCGCCACCCGATCCAGACCATTGTCAAAACCTACGACGAGAAGATCGTCGTCGACGCCATCCGGCACGAACTCCGGCGCGGCGGCCAAGTGTTTTACCTGCACAATCGTGTGACGACGATCGACCTCGTCGCGGCGCGCCTGCGCGAGTTGCTGCCCGGCGTCACCATCGGCGTGGGTCACGGACAAATGGAGGCCGACGACCTGGAAAAGGTCATGACGGACTTCGTCGCCGGCACCTACCAAGTGCTGGTGTGCACGACCATCATCGAGAGCGGCCTCGATATTCCCAATTGCAACACGATCCTGATCGAGGGCGCGGATCGCTTCGGATTGTCGCAGCTCTACCAGCTCCGCGGCCGCGTCGGCCGGTTCAAACACCAAGCCTACGCCTACCTGTTGCTGCACCGACACACCCGGCTCCTCGACGTCGCCCGCCAACGGCTCACCGCCATGCGCCAGCACAACCAGCTGGGCGCCGGCTTCCGCATCGCCATGCGCGACCTCGAACTGCGCGGCGCCGGCAACCTCCTTGGCTCCCAGCAAAGCGGCCACATCGTCGGCGTCGGTTTCGAGCTCTATTGCCAGCTCCTCCGCCAATCCGTCGCGCGCCTGAAGGGCGAGAAACAGGCCGCCACCATCCGGGCCTCGGTCAAACTGGACTTTGTCTTCGTGGGCGAGGCCGCCGACAGCCGCGATTCGGCCCCCGCAACCGCAGCCACCAGTTACCAAGCCATCAAGGCCGCCCAGCACGCCGAGGACGGAGCCGTCGAGGTCGCCCGCATCCAAGCCCGGATTCCGGCCAGCTACCTCGCCGAAACCCGGCTCCGGATCGATTTTTACCGCCGGCTGGCCCTGGCCGAGACCCCCGAGCGCATCAAGGAACTGGCCGCCGAGCTGACCGACCGGTTCGGCAAATTCGGGGACGAAGTGAAGGCCCTCCTGATCGTGACCGAGATCCGGGTGCGGGCGGAACAAAAGGGGCTTCTCTCCGTCGAAACCCAGTCCAACCGCCTGAAATGTCTCCGGAACAGCGGCCACCGGGACGATTGGGTGCAGATTGGCACCCGGTTTCCAAGGTTGACCGCCCCCAAGCCCCTTCTACGGTTGCGCGAAATCATCTCGTTTCTCAACAACCTGCCCGATCCATGACGCTGCGTCGCCCCGCCACCTTCACGCTCCTCCTCTGCGGCCTTCTTTCCCCTTTCCTGCGTGCCCAAGCTCCGGCTAAAGCCGAAGACGGACTCGATCTGCGCTTTGCCAACGGCATCGCCGCCATCGTCGAGGACAAAGTGATCACCGTGGATGACATCAGGCGCGAAATCTCGCCGATGATCCCGCAGCTCCAGCGCGAGGCGCGCAGCGAGGCCGATTTCAACCGCCGCCTCGAGCAGCTGCAGGACGGCATTATCCAGGACCTCATTGATCGCGTCCTCATCATCAAGGAGTTCCGCAAGGACGAGAAGAAGCACATCCCGCCCGGTTTCGTCGACACCCGCATTTCCGACATCCAGGCCGAGCAGTTCGACAATGACCGTTCCAAGTTCCTGGCTTACCTCCGCGCCCGCGGCACGACCATGCGCGAATACCGCCGCGAGGTGGAGGAAGACATCATCTACGGCTACATGCGCCAGCAGCAGCGCAAGTCCCAGAGCGTCATCAGCCCCGTCCGCATCGAGACCTTTTACAACGAGAACAAGGATCGGTTCTACCAAGAGGACGCCGTGAACCTGCGCCTCATCCAACTGAACCGCAACGCCGGCGAGACCGAGCTGCAGCTCTACACCCGCGGCATGGAAGTCATCAATCGCTTCCACAACGGCGAAAAATTCGAGGACCTCGCCAAGGAATACAGCCAGGACTCCCGGCGCACTCGCGGCGGTGACTGGGGCTGGCAAAAGCGCTCCGACCTCAAGAAGGAATTTAGCGATCCCCTCTTCGAACTCAGAGAAGGCGAAGTCAGCACGCCCGTCATGACCCCTGAGGGCTGCTTCATCCTCTTCGCCCAGGAGCGCAAATACGCCGGTATCCAGCCCATCGACGACGTCCGCGACGAAATCGAGCGCATCCTCGTCCAGCAACTGGGCCGCCAAAGCGAAGACCGCTGGCTCGAACGCCTCCGCCGCAACGGCTACGTGAAGCACTACTGAGCCGCACCAAAGGGCGAACGCACGTTGTCAAAACGGGACCTGACCAGGTCCCGTTTTTCATTTCATGGCCAAATACCTGATTTCCTTCCCCAGCAAAGCAATGGATCTGACGCCCGATGAATTCGCGGCCGCGGGTCGAGACTCGCGGGCGGCGATCGCCGAAGCCAAGGCTGCGGGGGTTTACGTGTTTGCTGGGGGCATCGATGAAAGCGTGGCACCCGTGCTTGTCGCTGCTGACGGCTCGTTCACCGAGGGCGGTTATCCGTGGGCGTCGCCCTTGGACGGCGGCTTCACCGTTTTGGAGGTGCCCACGCGGGAGGAGGCCATGCAATGGGCCGCCCGCATCTCGAAGGGCTGCCGCTGCCAGCAGGAACTCCGGGTCTTCATGTTCGACCCGATGTCCTGAGGCGAGCGCCCGTGCGGTCTACCTAGCCTTTGGTTTGATCGGCTCGACCGGCGTCTTGACGTTCGGGCAGTGGCTCACGCCGGTCCATTGGCCCTGGGGGCGCGCCCACTCAACAGCGTTGGCGATCACCCGACGGACATTCTTGTCGTGATACGTCGGGTAGGTCTCGTGGCCCGGGCGGAAGTAGAAAATCTTCCCGTTGCCGCGATGCCAGCAGCAACCGCTGCGGAAAACTTCGCCGCCTTCAAACCAAGAAATGAATACCTGCTCGTCCGGTGAGGGAATGCCGAAGGGCTCGCCATACATCTCCTCGCGCTCGAGTTCGAAATAGGTGTCGATGCCGCGGGCGATGGGATGGCCGGGATTGCACACCCAGAGGCGCTCCTTCTCGTCGGCCTCGCGCCAGGTCAGCGCGCAAGACGTGCCCAGCATGCGTTTGAAGATCTTTGCGAAGTGCCCGGAGTGCAGGACGATTAAGCCCATGCCCTCCAGAACACGCTGCTGCACCCGGTCGACCACGGCATCGGCAACCTCGGCGTGCGCCATGTGCCCCCACCAGATCAGCACGTCCGTCGCGGCGAGCTTCTCCGCGGTCAGGCCGTGCTCCGGCTCCTGCAGCGTGGCGGTGCCGACCTCCGCCGTCGGGAGCAGCTCCCGAATGCCGGCGGCGATGGTGTTGTGCATGCCGTCCGGATAGACGGCGGCGACCTTGGGGCTCTTGTGTTCGTGGACGTTTTCGCCCCAGACAGTAACGCGGATAGGGTTCATGGGTAATGGGTAGCGGGAGCCTTTGCTGGATTCGGGGGCAGGGCCAGAACCAAATCCCCAATATGACCGAGCCGGCCCGTTACCCTGAAAATCGGCTTCGCGAAACGGCTGTTAGCGAGCGTCCGCAGGAACGTTTGGAGCAACTGGGACCGGGCGCGCTGAGCGATACCGAGCTGCTGGCGATGCTCCTGCGCAGTGGCACGCGCGGCATGGATGTGCTTTCACTCGCCAACCGCCTGATTGCCGAGGCCGGCTCGCTGTCGGGACTCACGCTTTGGCTGGACGACGATTTTCGCCGTCACCGCGGCATCGGTCGGATCAAGGCCCTGCAGCTCGTCACCGTGATGGAGATCGCCAAGCGCATCCTGCACCAGCAGGCCGGACCGGCCCCGCACCTCGACAGCGCCGACTTGATCGCCCAGTTCCTCGCTCCCCAAGTGCTGGGGTTGCGCGTGGAGAAGTTCTGGGTGATCTCGCTCAATCGGAAGAACCGCCTGCTCAAGTGCCGGGAGGTTACCTCGGGCACCGCCACCGCCGCCCTCGCCCACCCGCGCGAGGTCTTTCGCGCGGCGATCTGCGACGGCGCTGCCGCGATCATCTCCGCGCATAACCATCCTTCCGGTGATCCCGACCCCAGCGCGGCGGACGTCCAGACGACGCGCCAGCTCCGGGAGGCGGCCCGGACCCTCGATATTCACCTCCTCGATCACGTCATTATCGGCCGCACGGCTGCTGACCCCTTGCAGCGCGGCTACTACAGTTTGCGCGAGGCCGGTTTGGTTTGAAACCAACAACTTCCGTGACCAAGGTCCGGGCAGCCCCCTTGGTCATGGCCGCGCCCGAATCAGTCACCCGCCGGAATCGCACGATCGTCGAGCAACTGCACAAGACGCAGATTTACCGCGACTACGAAAAAGCGTTCCGCGAGACCACCGGCCTGCCGTTGACCCTTCGCGCCAAGGGTGCCTTCACCCTGCCCCATCACGGTGATTCCAAGGAAAACCCGTTTTGCGCCCTCATGGCGCGCACCAATCAAACTTGCTCCGCCTGCCTGCAATTGCAGCACCGGGTCGAAGAGGAAGCCGGCCTCGAGCCCAAGACGCTCAAGTGCTTCGCCGGTCTCTGCGATTCCGCGGTGCCGGTGCGCGTGGGTGAAAACCTGATCGCCTTTCTCCAGACCGGCCAGATCCTGCTCCACCAGCCCACGAAGAAGGAATTCACCCAGCGCACGCGGGAAATCCTCAAGTGGGGTGCCGATGTCGACCTGAAGAAAAT